>JAHEAK010000056.1:11649-14203 GCA_024642805.1 Kofleriaceae bacterium
AATGCCGAGAGCGGCAAGGACCCGTGAGAAGCTCGCCGTGTCACGGGCCTGCGCGATGGCCGCCGCAAGATTGTTGGCGCTGATGGTGCCGAAGCGATCGAGGGTTGCCAGCGTATCAGCATCAAGTGTGAAGATGTCGGCGACGTTCTTGACCAAGCCCGCTTCGACCAACTGATTGACGAGCTTCTCGCCGAGACCGTCGATGTTGAGTTGATTGCGACCGGCAAAGAACTCGATGGACTCTAGGAGCTGACCTGGGCAGGACATGCTGTTGGGACACAAGAGCGCCACCTTGCCAGGCTCGCGCACAAGCCTGCTCTCGCAGCTCGGGCAGTGCGTGGGCGCCACGAAGACGCCGTTGCCGCCCTTCTCGGTCACCGACAGGACTTGCGGAATGATCTCACCTGCCTTGTGAATGAGCACGCGATCGCCTTTGCCAATGCCGAGACGCTCCACCTGATCCCAGTTGTGCAGAGAGGCGCGCTTGACGGTGGTGCCTGCCAGGTCGACTGGACGCAACATCGCAACCGGCGTGACTGCACCCGTGCGGCCGACGTTGTGCTCGAGACCTTCGATGATGGTGGTCACTTGCTCGGCGGGAAATTTGTAGGCGATGGCCCAGCGCGGATACTTGGAGGTCGTGCCGAGGGCGGCGCGCTCCTCGAAGTCGTCGACCTTGATGACGAGGCCGTCGACCTCGAAGGGCAAGTCGTGGCGACGCTCGGTCCAGCTATGCACCGCGGCGATGAGCTCATCCCAGTTGTTTGCGATGATGTTCTGATCGGAGGTCGGCAAGCCCAGGGCGCGGATGCGCTCGAGGGTTTGATGGTGGCTTGTGCCGGCGTCCTCCTTGCTGACCAGTTCGTAGAGCAAGACTTGCAGGGGTCGGCGCGCGGCCTCTTGGGTGTCTTTCATCTTGAGCGTGCCAGCCGCCGTGTTGCGCGCGTTCTTGAACAGCTCCTCGCCCTCGGCCAGGCGCCGCTCGTTGACCTCGGTGAAGGCCTGGCGAGTCATGAACACTTCGCCGCGCACGATGAGGTCGGCGGGCTCGCGCAATTTGAGAGCGACACCGCGCACGGTCTTGAGGTTGATCGTGACGTCCTCACCGGTCGTGCCATCGCCTCGGGTCGAGCCGAGTGTGAAGAGACCTTTCTTGTAGGTGAGCTCGATGCCGAGACCGTCGATCTTCGGCTCGACCACGTAGGTCGGCTCTCGATCGCCAAGGCCACCCACGACGCGATCGTGAAAGGCGTGCAGCTCGTCCTGGTCGTAGGTGTTGTCGAGGGAGAGCATGGGCGTCTTGCGCTTGACCTTCTTGAAGCTCGACACCGGCTCGTGACCGACGCGCTGCCCAGGCGAGTACTCGACGATCCAGCTCGGGTTGGCCTGCTCGCAGGCTTCGAGAGCATCGAGGAGCTTGTCGTACTCGACATCGCTGATCGTGGGTGTCGCATCGACGTAGTAGCGCCGACTGTGCTCGTTGAGCTCATCGACGAGAGCCAGGTAGTCCTTGCGAGTGTTGACAGCGCGAGCCGACATTCGCGCAGCCTACACCAGGAGACCTGGCCGCGGCAGCTGCTCGCGTGCCGAGCGCGCTCCTCCGGGAGCTGCACCACCAGTTACGCGCGTTGCGCGCCTTGCCCGAGCTTGGCCTACGCGCGCCCGGCGCTAGTCGTCCAGGTGCCCTGGCCGCGTGCTGCCGTCAACGAAGGCATCGAGCTCGGCTTCGTCATCAATCTTGAGAGCCGGGCGTGCCAACTCCGAGCTGAGATCCTGCATATCCGAAGGGCTCTCCAGATCGGCATCGAGCAGCACTTCGATCTGCGCGCGCGGCGCCTTCTTCTGCATCGGCACGGTGCCTTTTAGAAGGCCCGCTTTGACGGTGACCTCGAAGGCGCGCCCACTGTAATAGGCGTCGATCGCCTCCTTGATGTACCAGAAGGTGTCCTGCATCTCCTGGCCTTTGCCGGCGATGGCCTTCCACTCGGAAAGAGGCCCAAACTCGATCACGGGCGCAAAGAAGAATTCACGCGAGCTCTTGAAGAGCATCTGAAACTCATCGACTTCGACCTTGGCATTCTCGAAGCCAGCAAGCTCCATCCACTCGTAGCATTGATCGACGTCCCACAGCGCCGTGCTCAGGTAGTCCTGCAACTTGGCGAGGGTCTCGTGCTTGTCGTGCTTGGTGAGGACTTCTCGATAGATGTCGAAGAACTCCTGAAAGGTGCCGGCAAGGGGCAGCGTGCAGCGCACCTCGCCACCCGGTCGAGTGACGCGCGCGAAGTCCTGCAGCGCGGTTTCCGGGCGCGCAAAATCAGAGAGGCCCAGGTTGCAGACCACGACATCGTAGACATCGTCTGCGAAGCTGAGCTTGGGCACGGCGCTCTCGCTGCGAAAGTAGACGTTCTTGACGCCCATCTCTTCGATCTTGGTGCGGGCGATGTCGAGCATGGCGGCCGAACCATCGATGGCGATGAGGCGACTGCCTTCGCTCAGACGCCGCACGATCTCGGTGGATGGATAGCCGGTTCCACACGCGACATCGAGGATTTGC
>JAHEAK010000608.1 GCA_024642805.1 Kofleriaceae bacterium
GCCCAGCATCGCTCCGTGATCACCTTGAGCGTACCCATGCGTATTTCGGGCAAGGGCGTGACCCGCAGCGCAGCTGGCTCGCAGGCCGCGACACAGGGCTGGTCCTCGCACAGTCGGCAGGCCGCCATCGAAGGCAGCACACAGGGCGTGTCCTTGGCATCGCCATAGGCTTCACCCAGCGGCAAGATGGCCGCTTCCGGGCACGCCTTTTTGCATTCGCCGCAGCCGGTGCATTTCGTTACGAACTCGTTTTCGTCGCCGGCTCCGGGGGGACGGAGGTAGGGCGGCAAGAGCTCCTTGGGCGGCAGGCGTACCTGGGCGCTGTAGCTCGGCCCAGGATCGCCGGCTTCGATGGGCTTGCGCCACAGCAGCGAAAAGAGCTCTCTGCGAGAAAACTGCGACACTACATCCCCGTTCGCATTTCCATGGGCTGCGCCAAGAGCCACAGGTTGGCGCACGTTACCAGCAGCGGAAAGACGCTGATGACCAGGCGCGCCTTCCAAGGCAAGGCGGTTTGCCGCTGCTCTCCGGCCAGGCCGCGATGCGCGCGCTCGGTGGCCCTGATCGCCCAGACGTGACCGACCAGAACGAAGAAGATCATCAGAGCCCAGACCAAGTTCATGGATCCCAGCATGCGCGTCTGAAAGTCAGCTGTACCAAAGACATCGGCGCCGCTGCCAAGAGGATCACTGAGCACGGGAATGATCATGGTGCCCTCCATGAGGAAGTGACCGGCATTGTGAGCCAGGTGATACATGAGCGCCACGGCGATGAGGGGATAGGCGTAGGCAGCCGCCACCCGCCAGACCGGCCTTGGACCCATCAGCGACTTGCGAGTCCAGGCCCCAAGCCCCGTCGCAAGCCTGGCACCTAGGAAGAACACCAAGAATGGCAGTGCCAGAAAGCCCGCCATCAGCAGCGAGAAACTGGTCAGGCGCGTCCATCCGGTGGCGATGATGGTGTCACTCAAGAAGGCGTTCCATGTCGGCGTCATCGTCAAACCGTGAAACGATGTGAGTGCGATCAAGACGATTGCAAAGATCGCTTCGTCGCGACGCGGCTTGCGGATGGTCTGCAGATCGCTCGAAAAAGGCCGCAGGTTGAGCGCCACGTTGTCACTGGGGCAGGTCTTGAAGCACTCGGTGCACACCGTGCAGTAGGTGTTGTGCTGCATGGTGGGCAAGTACTGGCCGGTGGGACAGGCATAGCCCTTGTCATTGCCGCGATAGCAGTCCTTGCTCTTGCAGGAGCGACAGACCTCTTTGTCCTTGGCGCGAACTTCGAGTGGCGAGATCATGCTGTAGATGCCAACGACGCGACCTATCAAGCAGCCGTACTTGCAGAAGGCGCGCCGCTCAAAGAAGAGAGCCGGCACGACGGCCATCATGACCATCAAGAGGCCCAGGGTTGCCGTCGCCTTGGGATTCATGCTGACGCCATAACCGAGCTCGAGCCAGGTGAGGCCGGTGAACAGAATCGTCGCGGGATAGACGTTTTGCAGCCAGCGTGGCCAACGATAGTTCAGAGCCAGCGGCTCATCGCTGCGCCGCCAAAATGCCAGGCGCCGCGTCCAGGCTGCCAAGGCCTCCCACGGGCAGGCCAGGCACCACATCCGTCCCAGCAGCAAGATGTCGAGGATCAGCAGGGTCCACCAGATGCTCCAGGTGAGCACCGTGGCGAGGTTTTCATCGGCCACGGGTGTGCCATAGAAGCCGGCGTAAAGCAGGAGCCCAAGGATCAGCACGAGCGGCAGTTGCACCGAGAACTGAAACCAACGTCGCTTCACCAGCCAGCCAATGGGACGCAGGGAGGTGAGCGGGAAGCGGAAAGGCTTACGGCCGCTGCGAAACCACAGGCGACCGCGAGCAAGTCCCCAGACCGAAATTAGCGAGGGGTCTGCCAATTATAGAGCGGCGTGGCAAGGCATAAAGACGCGGCCTTTTGCGCAGCTTCATGTCGCCCGCGCGGAAGCCGTGGCGCTAGGCCGGTGTAAAGGCCAGCCAGTACGCGCACAGGCCTTGCGATCCGCTGCGCAGGGTCCAGGTCTGTGCGGCGCCAACGTGATCGAGGTAGAGAGTGCTGGCTTCGAGTTCGAGTCGACGAGGAGTGCCAGCGGCGCTACCGATGGCGTTGCCAGCAGCGACCGCAGGCTTCTTGGCGTTGCCAGCCCCGCTATCGCTGGCATGACATTCGAGACGAGCTTCGGCCATTGTGAAGAGGCCGCGCACGGGCGCCGAACTCGTCCAGGCCTGGTCGACGCGAGCGCGCTGCATCTGGCCCTGCCCGGCCTGGTTGCGCACCATGAGGTTGAGATCGAGAGTAGCGCCAGCCAGCAAGTCACAGGCAGGGGCATCGGCGCCATCGAAGGCGAGGGCCTCGCCGCCGGCATGCACTCGCTCTTCGCGCTCGGCAAAGCGCAAGAGCACGCCGCCGCCTTGTAGTACGGCAAAGCAGCGCTGCACCTCGGGATAGGCGCTAAAGGGGCCGTCGCGATCGATGGTGGCCACGCTGACGCGCAGCTGCCAATCGCTGACGGAAGGCCAGGCTAGAAGCTCTTGGGTGACGCCACCACCATTGCGCCAGGGCACCTTGGCAACATCGCACAGGCGGATGGTTTGACTCATCGGCAGCTCGTCGAGCAACACCTGCGTGTCCTAGACAGGCTCGAGCTCGAGCACGATCTGCCCAGCATCCAGATCGTCGCCATCCTTGGGCACGATGCGCACGACGCGCGCGCGCTCGGGCAGGCCATCGCCGCCGTAGGCAACGCGGCTGAAGGTCTTCATGACTTCGAGCAAGAAGACGGTCTGCCCGCTGGCAATCTCATCGCCCTCACTCACGAAGGCCGGCTTGTCAGGCGCGGGCCGAAGGTAGAAGCGACCGCTCGAGCTCGAGCGAAAGACCAGGCTGCCGCCCGTGCCCGTTGCCGCCGCAGCATCACTGGCACCAGCTTCGGCCGCCAGCTCGCTGCCGAGCACCGCGACGACCTGGCCGTAAACCAGATCGCGAACGCCGTCGACGGAGGTCGCTCGCTCGACGATCACGCCGCGCACGCCGCTCGGTACCACTAGCTCGTGCTCGCGACCGAGAACCCGCAAGACGCCGAGAGTGCGACCAGAGCTGGCAATCTCGCCCTCCGGCGGCGCCGACAGCCAGCGACCGAGGGCGGGGCTCTTGAGAAGCACGCGACCTTGATCGTCGCGAGCGGCAATGAGTTGCAACTTGCTCATGAGCGCGCTCCTGTCATCACTTGCAGATCGTGCATGCTCCAGATGCGCGGATTCTTCACGCGCCGATAGCCGGAGCCCTGATAGGCCATCTCGACCAGCGATCGCAGCCAAGGGCGCAGCTCGTCGATGCGCACGATCTCATCTGTATCCATCTGCCGGGCTGCCACGTAGGGATCCATGTCTGCCTCGATGCGCTCTTCAACGGCCTTCATGCCGGCCTGAATCTTGGCGCGCTCGCCCTCGTCCTCGCTCATGATCTCGAAGTTCTCGTCGAGCTTGGTGTTGTAAGTCGCAATGGCCAGGGTTCGCCCCTCCATGACGCTCTGCCGCGACAAGCAGGTCGAGAGCTGCACGACCGGATCGTAGGGCAAGCCAGCCATGGCGTAGTAGCCGGCGCCCGAGGCCTTGCGCAAGAGCACGGTGAACATGGGCGTGGTGTTGGTGCTGTTGGTGTAGATGAGATTGGAGCCGTAGGCCAAAAGACCCAGGCGCTCGGCTTCTTGCCCGATGTCGAAGCCGG
>JAHEAK010000609.1 GCA_024642805.1 Kofleriaceae bacterium
CCCCTGCCTACCATGGATGCTCAGAGCACCCATGCAAAAGCCAAAAACTTGGCCGGCCAGGAACACGGGTAGTACAGCTTGAGCATGAAACAATTCTACAAGCCGACGCTCGTCATCGTTGCCGCCTACCTGGTTTCCGCACTCTCGATCTGGACCCACGGCTAGCCTGTTAGGACTCGACCTGGCGATAGCGAGCGCTTTGCCGATCGAGCTGAAAGCAGCGCTCGACGTGTCCAGGATCGACTGCTTCCCATGTCTGCAGTAGCGACTTGTTTGGCCGGAAGCCGTCACTCATAGGTAGCTCCGGGCGAACCATGATTAGCTCGGGACGCTCTTCGGCTCGCAAGCCAGCAAGAGCGTGATCCAGAGCGCTGGCACTCAGCTCCTCGCCGCTGCGCTCGACGATCGATGCATGCAGGCGTTGAAAGCTATCGTCGCGGCTGGCAGCGCCATAGACCGCGCACAGCGACACCTCGCGGAGTGTGTATAGCGCGTCCTCGACGGGCAGACAGAAGAGTCGTCCCTTGGGCGTGCGCACCAAATCGTCGACTCTCTCGACGAACCAGTAGTCGCCATCGTCATCGCTTCGCAGCAAGTTGCGAGTCGAATACCAGATGTCCTTGGGAGCGAAGACGCTGCGCAGAATGCGGCTCTCGCGCAGCACAGCGGCATCGCGTTCGCGAATCTCGGTGAGCATCAGACCAGGCTCATTCGGTGGGCAGGGCACGCAATAGCCGCTGGCTCCACGCACCGGCTGGCCCGTCTCGAGGTCGAATCGAACCAGCGCCACATGACTACTGCCTGGCATGCGACTGCCGACGGCTCCCGCTTTTTTGCCCGAGGCGTTGGCGAGCACGGCGTTGGTCTCCGTTGATGCGTAGAACTCGAGCACGCCAACCGGGCCAAAGCGATCCACCAGGCGCTGCCAAACATCCTTGCGCATGCCGCTACCAGCAAAGAGTCGAATGGGATGTCGACCTTCCGCACGACTCTGCGGAGCATCGACGAGCTGACGACACATCTCGCCGGCGTAGAAGACCACGGTCGCGCCATAGCGCCTGGTTTCACTCCAGAAGGTGCTTGGGGAGAAGCCGTCGGCCAGCGCGAGCCTGGCGCCGCTGACCAGTGCCGAACCGACCGAGACCATGGTTCCGGCTGCGTGGTGCAGCGGTAAGCAGCAGTAGACCGTGTCTTTGGGCGTGAGCGTCGCCGCCGCCGCTGCGCCGTAGGCCGAGAAAGCCCAGCGGTGATTGCTCACCTGCAAGACCCGCGCTTTGCCATCCCGTGCCGGCGATATAATCATCATGGCTAGGTCCGCAGCACGTCCTGGATTGGGCAGGTACCAGGAGGGCATCTTGACCGCTGCGGGGTTGATGGCCTCCATGTCAACGACTCCTGGACCGAGATGGCGGCCCTCGACCGCACCACCGAGGACCAAGATCTCGCCATCGAAAGCGGCTCGCGCTTTCTCGGCATTCTCGGGATCGACGACGAGTTTGGCGGCTTCGCTCTGCGCCAAGGCGTCTGCGATGACCGAGGCGGGCGATCGCGGATCGATGAGGACCGCGACCGCGCCAATGCGATTGATGGCCGCCACCAGGGATAGATAGGAGGGACGACCACCCATGAACACGCCCACGCGCTGGGTCGGCAACACGCCACATGCGATGAGGCCGCGCACGATGTTGTTGACCCGGCCATTGGAGTCGGCGTACGCGAAGGCCCTGCCCTTCCACAAAAAGAAGGTGCGCGCCGGAATGCGCTCCGCTTGTTCATCGAGAGCCAGAGCGAAGCTGATACGGGTCGTGGCCTCGATGGCGCGCAGACGCCGAAGGCGCGGAATCTGATAGCGCAGATGATCGGCCGAATCGCTGATGTTCTCCGCCGCTTCTTCGACTCGATCCCATGCCGACTTGAGGATCTTGCTGGCGACATCCATGGCCAGATCGAAGTCGAGGACCTCCTCATCCATCGATTCGAAGTCGTCATCGGTGCGCAGCTCGCTCTCGCGCAGAACGCGGGGCTCGGAGCCTTCGCCGTCACGCCAACGCACCCATTGCGAGACCGTCGGCCAGGTGCGGCGCAAGGATTCGGAGCCAACCACCAGTCCAAAGTGCCCTGCCAGGACGCCGACTTCCGAGACCTCCGCATTGGGGGCCGCGGCGTGAATGGCGCGAACCGCGGCAGGCGCTGCCATCTCATCGCGCTCGCCGACGAAACACAGGATGGGACAGCGAATGTCGGCCAGCGTGACCGTCTTGCCGAGAATGACGAAGCCGCCGGTGGCCATGCGATTGGCGACGATGAACTCGTCGACGAAGGTGCGAAAGGCCGGCCCAGGCCAGGCGACAAAGCCGTCACCGCGCAAGAAGAGTCGCTTGGCCTCGCGCTTCTCGAGCGCCTGCCTGTCGTGCAACTTGCCGAGGAAGTCGGTGAGCTGACCGAACTCCTTGCGAATGCCCATCAACTTGAAACCGAAACTGGTGAAGGTGCCGGGCAGACCTTCGACGCGATTGAGTGGCCCACCCAGGACCGAGCGCATGGTCGAGGTCACCCTATGCGCAAAGGCGTCGCTAAAATTGGGAACGGTGCGGTGAATGTCGACCGGGCTGCCGAAGGTAATCACCGAGGCGATGCCCTCGGTGCGTCGGTAGGCGGCACACTGATAGGCAAACATGCCGCCCTGCGAGTAGCCAGCGAGATGCACGTCGCGACATGTGAGCTCGCGAATTCGATCGATGGCATCGCTCACCGCCGTTACATGGTCATCGAGAGTGCGAGCCAGCCCTCCCTCTTCTTCCTCCGGCGTTCGAAAGTCGGTGACCCAGACGTCGATGCCCTCGCGCACGAGAGTGGCCGCGGCACTCAGGTCAGCGGAGATGTCGTAGATCTCCGCCGTCAGCATCAAGGGCGGAATGAGCAGGATCGGCGAGCTGGTCCTGCGGTTGGCAGCCAGTGTGCCCTGGTAGCGCCTGAGGGTGTAGCGCGCATCCGAGTGCATCACGTCGAAGCCGGCGCTGTAGGGTTCGGAGAGTCGCCCGGCCTGAATCAATTCCAGGGCGTTTTGGGCCGCCATCGTGATCTTGCGCGCTGATTGTTGCCACTGACTCTTCCTCCACAAACTCGCCATCGCCGCGAAAGGGTACGCCTTTTGTGAAGGAGCCGAAACGGCAAAGCTGCCCGAGCGTGAAGCCAGGGCAGCTTGCCTGTGCACCGACGAAGTAGAGTGGCCGTGCGGTCGCCACCGAGCAGCGAGGGATCAGGTAATGCCGTACGCCAGCATGGCGTTGGCGACCTTGGTGAACCCAGCCAGGTTGGCGCCCTTCACGTAGTTCACGTAGTCGCCCTCCTTGCCGTACTTGACGCACTTTTTGTGGATGTCCTCCATGATGGTATCCAGCTGCTTATCGACGGTCTCGGCAGACCAGGACAGGCGCTGCGAGTTTTGGCTTTGCTCGAGACCCGACACAGCCACACCACCGGCGTTGGCAGCCTTGGCAGGTCCAAAGAGGATCTTGGCGTTCAAGAAGGCGTGCATGGCCTCGAGGGTGCTTGGCATGTTGGCGCCTTCCGCCACGCAAATGCAGCCATTCTTGATCAGGGTTTCGGCATCGCCTTTGTCGAGCTCGTTCTGGGTGGCACACGGCAGGGCGATGTCACAGGGCAGGCCCCATGGTCGCTTGTCGGCCAGGAACTCCGCACCGAACTTGTCCGCGTACTCGCTGATGCGACCACGACGCACCTCTTTG
>JAHEAK010000610.1 GCA_024642805.1 Kofleriaceae bacterium
CGGCGTCGACTCGTGCCTCGACTGCGATGACAGCAACGGCAATCGCTACCCTGGAGCGCCTGAAATTTGCAACGGAGCTGACGAGGACTGCGATGGCTTCATCGACGAAAGCTTCGACTCAGACGGCGACGGCTTCGCCGATTGTGGCAACGATCCACTTACCTTCGATTGCGACGACGGCAACGCTGGCGTCAACCCTGGCACTCCTGAGACCTGTGCCGCCAACGGCACGGGCAATGGCGTCGACGAGAACTGCAATGGCATCATCGATGAAGGCTGCGTCCCCGACTGCAACCCAATCGATACTGATGGCGATGGCACCAGCGAGTGTGCAGGCGACTGCGCGCCAAACGATGGCACCCGCGGTCCCCTGGTTCCCGAGGCCTGCGACGGCGTCGACAACGACTGCAATCTCTTCACCGTCGACAACTGCCAGGTCTCCGACCCATGCAACTTCGATCTCGACAACGACTTCTCCAACGACGCCGACGTGTGCGCAGACGATCTTCTGTGCGGCTGCGTCGTGGGCGCCACCGGCTGCGAGGGTGACTACCGCTGCACCTCCTTCTGCAACACCAGCGAGACCGGCGCGATTGGCGACGGCTGCGGTGCCGACATGACCTGCCTCTACGATTTGCTCGAGTCGGCCAACGTGCACGGCTGCGCCGTCAGCACCGAGCCCCTTGGCAGCACCCTGGCAGGTGAGGCCTGTGCGAGCGACACCGAGTGCCGCAGTGGCCGCTGTGGCGCGCTGTGTAGTGGTCCCGGGTGCGAGCAGGGCTTCTGCATCGACTGGTGTGGCAGCGACGCCTACTGTCCTTCGACCACGGCCTTCTGCCGCTTGGATCGCGAAGCCGAGAGCATCGATGGCACTTGCTGGCCAACCACGGGTCCCTTCCTCGGCGCCAGCGTTGTCGGCGCTGCCTGTGCGACCGATACCGATTGCGACCACGGCATGTGCGCCAGCACCACCAGCACCTGCACCGAGGCCTGTTGCAAAGACAGCGATTGCGGCGCTGGTTTCACCTGCAGTCTGCAAGCCGACCAGCTGAGCACCGGAAGCCTCATCTCCACCGGTCAGGTCTGCGTCGTCAACGGCGATTGCGACACCAACATCTGCGACAACGGCCAGTGCGCCTTCCGCATGAGCGAGACCTCGCCGATGTGTATCCCGGATCTGGCCGGCCAGGACGATCGCCGCGCCGGTGCCGTCTGCGCCAGCAACCTGGATTGCGCCAGTGGCTTCTGTGACTCCTTCTTGCGGGTCTGCGTCGATCCTTGCTGCAGTGACGCCTCGTGTCCATCGGGCCTAGGATGCGAGCTCGAGCTCGTCGAAGTCCCAGGTCAGAACGGCGAGCGCTGGCTCACTCAGGGCCGGGTCTGCGTCGCGACCAGCACGGGCAACATCCTCTCGCCACTCTAAGATAAACACCTAGAACTATGTCGCCTGCCAGCAGAACCTACTCCTTCGCGCTGGCAGGCCTACTCGCTCTCGCGGCCTGCTCCGGCTCTCGCAAGAGCGAAGCCGCACAGCCCTTGTCAAGCACGGCTGCGGCCACCGCCTCGACGCAGCGGGCCCCAGCAAAGCCCGAGGCCAGCACGCCAGGCGCCGCGGATCCACTGGCGAATGCTGCGCCGACACGGAATCTGCCGGACTCGCAGGCCGAGCTCGAAGCGCTCTTGGCCACGGCCTCCCCGCAGGACGAGACCGCTATCAAGGGCAAGCTGCGCAAGCTGGGTGGCAAGGCATCGCTCGATCTCTCTCGACCCGCTGTCGTCGGTGCGAGCCTCTCCGCGGGCTTTGGCGGCATCGCGCTGAGCGAGGCGCTAGACAAAGGGATTCGATCCGAGCACCACATCACCCACCTGGCTTCGACCATGTTCTTCAAGTCGCCCTTCCAAAATGGCCGCACGCAGATCGATGAAGCGCTGGCCGCTGATGCCACGGTCGTCTTCGCTCTCGATCTGCTCTTTTGGTACGCCTACACACCTGGCGATCTCGACGCTCGCATGGCCAGCCTCGAGGTCGGCCTGCGCAACTTGGAGCGCGTGGATCGGGTGCTGGTGCTGGGAGATCTGCCCGACATGCACAAAGGTCAACCCTGGATGCTCGATCCCTCCTCGGTTCCGCCACCCGACCAGCTGGAGAGTTTGAACGCGCGCATCCACGACTGGGCGCGTCAGCGTCTGCATGTGCACCTGGTGCCGCTTGCCGAATGGTCGATGGCCCTGGCCACCGACGAGGCCGTGGTGGTTTCGCCGGGAGAAAAGCCGGTTCTCGCCAGTTCACTCATGAACCCAGACGGGCTGCACCCCAACGCGGAGGGCGTGCGCTACATGCTCAAGCGCCTCGATCCCAACTTGCAGCTGGGCTTTCCCGACACAGCCCCCGACGCGCTCGAATTCTAGAAGGCTGATTCCAGGGCCCTTGTCGCGCATGCTGTATCGCCCCTAGCACTCGGGCTACACTTCCGACGTGCAAAGTTTTCGGCCCTTCGACCCCGAGGCCAGCAAGTTAGCTCGCGAACTCGTTGAGCAAAAACGCCTGAGCCTGCGACAACTCCAGTTGGGTTGCGAATGGTGTGCCCGGAACGGCGAGTCTCTGCTAACTTTTCTGGAGCGATTTTGCTCGCCAGGGCCTGGTCAGTCCACGCTTCCCGGGCTACACATGGATGAGGCCAGTCGACGTCACTTCGACCGCCACCAGAGCAACCGAATGATTTGGATCGAGATCGAAGAGAAGCTTGTCGAGGTTAGTACCCTCAACATCTCCCGTGGTGGTCTTGCCTTCCGGTGTTCCTGGGGCCTTCCACGTGGCGCCGAGATTCGCGTGGGCGCCGAGCGCCCTGTGCAGGCCGTTATTCGCTACTGCGTTGACAACGGAGATGGCACCTCGACCTCGGGCGCTGAATTCGAGCCCCGCACGGTTGCCGAAGTGCAAGCCATCGAAGAGCTGGTCGCGGCCCTGGGCGCGCAAAGCCTGGCCTGAGCTGGGGCCTGGTCATGCATAGCTTCGGCAAGTCAGACAACACCTTCCAAGCCGTCGGCGGCGAGGAAGGGATTCGAAAACTCGTCGACACTTTTTACGAGATCATGGGCAGCAGCCCAGCGTTCAACACGATCTGGCGCTGGCACCCGAAGGACAAACAGATCTCCCGCGACAAGCTCGCTGCCTTCTTGAGCGGTTGGATGGGTGGTCCGCGCCGCTATCAAGAACAATTCGGAAGCATCAGCATTCCACAAGCGCATGCGCATCTGCCCGTGACCGAGGTCGAGCGCGACATGTGGCTAGCGTGCATGCGGGAGACCCTGGAACGCCTCGCCTATCCCGAGCAGCTCGTGCACTACCTGATGCAGCAACTCGCCATCCCCGCGGAGCGCATTCGACTCACCTGTCAAGAGACTCACTCCAAGGACTAGCTCGCCCCCTAGCAGGCTGCTGAACAATTCAGCAATCACGCGCTAGCTGTGCTCAAACTGCTGGTGCACGGTTGTTTTGTCGGTGGACAATGCCGTTGCCATCGGTAGCACCGCCACCAGGGTGGCGATGGCTCTTGTGTCGTAGCCGGTGGCCTTGGTTAGGTTGACGATTCGAAGCAGGTTGTGAGCGCCGCCTGGGCTGGCATGGGTCCAGTGGTCAGCGCAAATACGCAGCCGGCAACCACGATGGCACTCGCACAGACCAAGCGAAGACCTCAGTCCCCAATCGGCGAGGACTCTTTGCGCACGGCCA
>JAHEAK010000611.1 GCA_024642805.1 Kofleriaceae bacterium
TCTCCATCGAAGACACTGGCATAGAGGGCCATCTCCAAGAAGAGCAGGTTACTAGGCGAGAACACGAACTCGTTGCCGAGAGCGATGCCATGGAACCAGCCACTTCGATCGAGCCCTGCATCGGCCAAGCGGCCGGTGATGCCCAGTGGCAGTTGTAGATAGACCTCGCCGATGCCCTGCAAGTAGGGCACCTGCGCTCGAACGATGCCGTTTAGCTGTGCTTCGCGCTTGGGCAACACCAGCGCGCCCGCGCCCAGGCCAAGTGCGACGAAGCGGCCGAAGGAATAGTACGCGGCGGCTTCCACGTCAGTGGCAATCCCCTTGTTGTCGTCTTGCTCGTGTCCACCAAGGCCAATGGCAAGACGAAGCTGCAGTGGTTGGGTGAAAGCGCGTGCTTTAGGCATGCCTGTGCGCGGCTGCATCTCGTCGATTATGGCCAGTAAGCGACTCGTCGACGCGCGGTCCTGGCGCTGCTCGCCGATCTTGCGGAAGGCTACCGTGCCATCGGGTCGCAAGAGGTAGACCGAGGGGAAGGGAAAGCCGTCGGTGGAGACGCCGGCGTACTTCTCAGCGAGTTCGAGATCCGGATCGGAGAGCAGAGGAAACTCGATGCCGAGCTCGGCCGCCATCTGGAGTGATTCGGGGCGAGAGTCAGGACTGATGCCAACGAGTTGTACGCCACGAGCATCGAAGGCGCGCTTGTTATGAGCCAGCTCCCCGAGTTGGCGGCGACACCATGGTCACCAGTGCCCTCGATAGAAAATCACCAAGACAGGGCCGTTTTCCAGAGCCTGACCAAGGCGAAAGTTCTGACCATGAGCGTCCTTGCCCGTGAAGTCGGGCATCGCAGACAGCTCGCTCTCGGTCGCAAGGCTCCTGGGCTTCAACCCGAGATGGCAGCCGACAAGCAGGACCAGCAAGGCGAGTTGCACGACTCTCATGGCGTTGCTGCTGTCCTTGGGATCCACATCCGGCAGTTGCTCTCAAGCATCGCAGCTCGTCGCGGCGAAGCGGGAGCCCCATCAAGTCTATGCGCAATCGAGCCAGAGAAGGCATCAGCGCGGGTACAAAATGCCTTCACGCCGCACCGACACCTACGGAACTGTCGTGCGATGGCCCAATGCGCATGCATCAGCGAGCAGCCCAATCGTTTGCCAGCGCACACGCGCATACGGCATGATCATGATCGCAATGGGCGACACGAAGGATCCAGCAGCAGACGCAGGCGTACGCCTAACGATGAGACCCGTCTCCGGTGACTCGGAAGAGTGGGATGAGTTCGCAGAGTCCGCGGGCGCCGCCACGACCATCGATCCCGACGCCCTCAGCAAGATACGGCGCGCCGAGTCCCAGAGTGATGCCAGGAGCGCGAGCACCGAGAGTGTGACGAGTGCAGCGCCGGCTCCTGCGGAAAACAAGCGGGTCCCTACCCCGAGCCCCTTTGTAGCGCTGAGCGCCGACGCTGCCGCCGAGTTCGACGACGGAGCGATGACAGTCATGGACTCGCGGTCCAATGATGAGCGCGAGGCAAGCGCGGCGGCCTCAGCCCTTGGCAAGGAGCCGTGCCCGACCTGCGGAGTGATGCTCGCCCCCGGCTACCCAAAATGTCCACGCTGTAAGGCCGTGCTCATTGCCGCCCCGGTAGTCAAGAAAGGCGCAGGCGGAACCTCGCTGAGCGGTCGCACGGTGCCCTGGACCATCGTGCTCATTGCCGCTGTGCTGACGGGCATCATTTACTACCTGGCCGAGCGAGATCCAAAACTTGCCGATCTCGACGAGGACAGCGCCTCGGACTCGGCCCAAGAGGGCGAGAAGCTCCCGCCGGCAAACGAGGCAGCCACGGACCAGCCAAGCGATGACGGCAACGCCCCGGCGCCCCACTGATTGGGGGTAGCATCGAGCCGCGATGCCAAGCTCAGATTTTTCCAAAGAACTACAGGTAGCCCTCGAGGCCAGCGCCAAGGCCGCCCGCCTTTGTGAGCGTGTGCAAGCGAGCATGTCGGGACAGTCCATCGAAAAGAAGGACAAGAGCCCTGTGACCATTGCTGACTTCGGAAGTCAGGCGATCATTGCCAAGGCCCTGCGCGATGCCTTTCCTGATGTGCCTCTGATAGCCGAAGAGGACTCGAGCGCCCTGCGCACCGGAGACAACTCCCAGCACCTGCTACGGGTTCGCGATGAAGTACGAGTTGCGCTCGATGACAGCACGCTGAGCGGCGAGACCATCTGTGACTGGATCGATCACGGCAATGCGAGCGAGTACGCAGAGATGTTCTGGACCCTCGATCCCATCGACGGCACCAAGGGCTTCCTCCGCAGCGAGCAATATGCCATTGCGCTGGCTCTGGTCGTGGAGGGTCAGCCGGTCTGCGCCGTGCTCGCCTGCCCCAACCTGGCCAACGCAGACGGCAGCAAAGGCGCCCTCTTCAGTGCGCTCGGTGGCCGCGCCCAGGTCCACGACAAGCGCGGCGCCAGCGACATCCGCGTCAGTGCCACGAGCAACTTTGCTACCAGCCGCTTCTGTGAGTCCGTCGAGAGCGGCCACAGCGATCACGATCAGAGCAAAGCGATTGCAAGTCTGCTCGGTATTGCCGGCCCCTCCGTGAGAATGGATTCGCAGGCCAAGTACGCCGTGCTCGCCAGAGGCGATGCGGAAATCTATCTGCGCCTGCCGACCCGACCAGGTTATGTCGAGCGCATCTGGGATCACGCGGCTGGTTGCGCCATCCTGAGCGCCGCCGGAGGCGAAATCACCGACGTCGATGGCAAGCCCCTCGACTTTCGCCACGGGGCAGGTCTGGAGCGCAATCGCGGCGTCGTGGCTTCCAACGGCAGCGGCCACGACAAGCTCATCGAGGCCATCGCAACGACCAGCGCCTAGCTGGCAAGGGCTGGCGAGCTGACTGCTGACTTACTCGTGACTGCCAAGCTTGTTGACCGCGCTCTGTTCGATCGTGTCAGGATCGTCATCGCGATCGTAGTCGCCTGGCACGTACTGCTCGCCCTCGTAATCGTCGTCGCTGTACTCATCACCGGTGAAATCGGTGCCACCGCGACGTGCCAGCGCCTCCTCTGACTGCCGGTGTCGCTCGTCGGCATCGAAGACGGGATCGATGACGGTTGCGACGTCTTCGACAAAGCGACGCACACCGGGTATTTGCAGCGGTGCGCTTGGCATGGTCACAGGCTTGGGCATGGCCGGCGGAATCGCTCGCGCGTGATGCTGGGTCTTGGTGTGGTCCAGGACGCCCTCGCCGACCGCAAGCTGGTCCATCCATTTGAGCAGCGCGGCCGTGGAAGCGCCGTCGCCTTGTTTGCTCATCAGTGGTGCCAGCGCGTCCAACATTTCCCCGTGCGAGGACCAGCGCTCGTCGGGGTCTTCCGCCAGCGCCTTGGCCAAAAGCGCGTCCAGCTCCGGCGGCACCCAGCGATTGAACTGCGAGGGCGGCGTGCGCTCGCGGTTGCTGGCGCGCAAGGCCAGCTGCTCACTCTCGCTTCCGCGAAAGAGGCGCTGCGCCGTCAATAGCTCCCAGCCGACCACCGAGGCGGAATACAAATCGGAGCGGCTGTCCACGCGCCGACCCGTCAGAACTTCGGGCGACATATAGCCGAGCTTGCCCTTGATGCGACCGCTGTAGGTTGCGTAGCGGCCTTCCAAACTCTTGGCGACGCCGAAATCGATGATCTTGACCCGACCATCCTCCGTGACGACCAGGTTCGATGGCGAGAGA
>JAHEAK010000057.1 GCA_024642805.1 Kofleriaceae bacterium
GCCGGAAGAGCATGACCTCTTGTCGGGATCCGTTGGCGCCGAGCAACTCGCGCAGCTGGTTGCCAACGCGGCGAATCGTCGACACCTCCGCCGCCGTGAGTCCATCCAGCACGCCGGCCTCAATACGGGCGAGCAGGAAGAAGACGACACCCTGCGGGCAGACGCCAAGTCCTAGCTCGGTGGCCTTGAGCCATACCCGCTGCATGGCGCGCCCACCTGCGATCATGTTGCCCTGTGTTCGTGGAACGGTGAGTAGAGCCAAGCCCGAGGCGTGTGCACAGCCCTTCGCTGCTTGTTCGCCAAGCGCCACGCCACCTCCGATGCTGTGCAGCCACTGCATCACATCACCTCGGGCGAGAATGCGCATGACGGCCCGATCGGCTGGCGACATCTCGAGGGTGGCCAGGTCGATGCCGTCGCGAGTGCCCACGACTTCAGCGGCCGACCAGCGCAGCTCGGAGATCAACTCTGCGTGCATACCCGGGGACAGAAAGCGCAGTTTATCGATCTCGCCGAGCAAGTGGCCGGCAGTCTCGAGCGCGGATCGATCACTGAGCAGGTGCAGCTCCGCGTCCATTCCTTGTAGGGAGGAACGCAAGGCCTGGGCGTGTGACGCATCGAGAAGGCTGGCATCGCCGAGATGGCGATTGCTGGCCCTCTTGAATACGAAGGGCAGAAGTGGCGGCTCGTGCGCGGGCGCCGACTCGAAGCGCAGCGAACAAGCGTGTGGCAGCGAGTCATCGCCGATGGTCTCGACATGCACGGCGTAGCCTGCGCTCGGCGCGACCAACGCGATATTCTCGATAGCGGCTCCAAGTGCCAGCGCGCTGGCGCGGTACTCGAAGTCCAAGAAACTCGAACGCGAGGTATCCACGTTGCACAGCAAGCGGGCATCCTGCCATCGAAAGCTCCATGGCTGCGAATTGCCACCGGAGGGAGCGCGCACCGCGTACTGCAAGAAGTAGTCGACCAGCTCGCGATCGAGCGAGGTGGAAGCTGGTGCCTTGGGAGCTAGCGGCAAGCGCAGACACTCGGGGTTCACCTCGGCCTGGGCTTCGGGCACGGTGGGAATCAGCGACGATGCCGAGATGAGCTCGGAAAGGTCGACGGAGAATCGCCCCGACGCTCGAAGCGAGTCGAGCAGGATGCCACGAGCCGAATGCGCGACCAGAGCGCCGCCCAAGGTCACCGATGAGCCCAACTGCGGCCACGTCGATATCGACTTCTTGACCTCGACCAGAGAGCCCGCGAACTCTCGGCTCATCTGCTCGGTGCCGAGAATCGCCAGGACAAAGGGAATCTTCTCCTTGGTCGTTAGGCCCGCGAGCTCATCGGCGCGCAAGTTGGGAATGACGCCGTGAAAGAGCTCGCGTTCGGGTTCGAGATCGAAGCGTTCGATATCGAGCAAGCCACCATCGCTGGTGTCCATGAGCACAGGGATGCGAAGTTCTCGTGCTCGTTCGCGCAGACGTACCTTGGCAAACAGATCGTCGCACTCCTCGACGAGCAGATCGAGGCGCCCTCCCCCTTCAAAGAAGTCGTCCAAGTTGTCGGCACGAACGCCGTCCTCGAAGATCTCGATGTCGAGATAGGGATCCAGTTCGTACATCTCGCGGGCGGCGACGATGGCCTTGTTGACGCCCAGGTTGTGAACGCCTGTGCGAATTCGATTGAGATTGCTCAGATCGAGTTCGTCGAAGTCGGCCAGACGAAAGCGGCCACCGATACCTTCAAGCGCCAGGGTCATCGCCGCCGAGTGACCAACTGACAAGCCCACAATACCGATGGTGACCTGGCGCAAACGCTTCTGCTCCTCGGCCAAAATCTTGTGCTGATTGCGATTGCTGCGCAGCTCTCGAAATTCTTCTTTGCCAAGCAGGTGCACAAGACGGCGCGACCAGGGATAGTAGACCCAGATGCCGTGCCCCTGCGCAGTGCAACCAGAAAGCATCAGTTGCATTCGCTCTTCGATCTCGGCTGGCAGCAGGTCCTCATCGGGCGCCCTGGTCTTTATGAGATCGCGAAGCTGCGTGAGGTAGGAATCAACGACGAAGCTGGTTTCGCTGCTCTGGTAGGCGGCAATGGCAGCCTGATCGTCTGCGACACGCGGATCGAGCAACTGGGGTGCGAAGGGCTGGCGGGGGGCACTACGAAATTTCACGAAAGCCACCTTACTCGGAATTCATTGGCGAGCCAACGAAGCACCAACAAGGCGTGAGCGGATCGAAGAAAAGTCAGCGACAAGGCCCTGCGTCAGTGTAGGCTTGGGGTCTACGTTAGCTGGCTACCGTCACGATGCTCTGTACCGACTGGATTCGCGCGTAACAATCGTAGTTTCTCTTACTGGCAGTACAGATCTTGTAAGCGGCTGCTGGCCTCGCTTCACCCAAAGGCCGTTCGATGTTCACCCCCATTCCCAGTATTCGCATTGCCGAGCTTCTCGCTCAGGGCGATGCACTCGACTCCCTCCCCCGCGACGGTGTCCTTGAAAAGGACCCCGAGAAGATCAAGGAAACCCTCGGTGCGCTCATTCGTCATGGCACCCAGGCCGAGCTGGTCCAGGGCGACAAGCGCGTGCGTATCCGCCCACTCTTCTACAGTCCCGAGTTAGACATCTTGCAGTGGGAGGTTGGCAACGAGCGCCTCGCTGCCGAGCCATGCACCATCACGCTGCTCGGCTATAACGCCCTCTTTCGCTTCAAGGTGGCACAGGTGCTTCAGCATGGCAGCAAGTTGACGACGCCTGCCCCGGTAGAGATTTTCAAGATTCGCCAGCGCTGGCAGCGACGACAAGATGTCGATGACCTTCTGGTCTCGTGCGAACTGCCCGGCGGTACCACCATTCGGCGCCGAGTCCGCGACATCTCGTATGGCGGCCTGGCCATGTTCCACAAGGAAGAAGAAGGCCACCTGCTCCTGGAAGGCGAGACGATTCTCGCTTCGCTGGTCAACGGTTCGGGAGACATGGTCAAGATCCAGGCTCGCGTGGTCGAGATTTCCACCTCCAATGCCGGTGACATCTGCCATCTGCGCATCAATAGTTTGCGGGGTCGACAGGATGGCTGGGTCGATCTGGTCAACGATCGCCTGCACCCTGGCACCAAGGTCGGCAGCGAGTACAGCCAGGAGGTCTGGGACCTGTACACCGAGTGCGGTTACTTCAACCTCTCCGGCAAGAGCCCCGAGGACTTCGAACGCATGCAGCGCGGCTACTACGGCGTGGTCTCGCACCTCGATGGTTCGCCACAGCTAGGCTGCCAGGTCGTGTGGCCCAATCCTCAGGGCGAAGCGGGCGTCAACGCCGCCCTGTCCATGCTCAAGGTCTACAGCCACTCGTGGTTCGGCTTCCAGATGGCGCGGGTCAGCGGTGAGACCAAGGATGGCGTCTCGGGCCGCAAAGTGCTTCGAGAGATTCACTTGCGCGCCTATGAGCATGCCCAGCAAGACCCCGAGCTGCGCTGGCTCATCGCCTACCCGCAGGTCAAGAAAGTGTGGAGTCGCATGCTCCATCACGACCTACCTGCGCGCTACGTGAAGAGCAAGGAGGCCAGCATCGTGCGCTTTCGTGCCATGCAGTACGACGTGAACAGCTTGTCGCGATCCAACAAGGAGGAGGTCACGGTCGATCGACCGAGCGCCGACGAGTTGCACGCATTGGCAATTCACATCGGCAAGACTCGCTCGAAGGTCTATTGCGAGGCCCTGGACCTCGTGCCGGAGCGAATGGCCATGGCTGACGTGCGCAAGCTCTTTGCACGCACGCACCTCACCCGCGATCGCATGGTCCTTGTCGTTCGCCATCAAGGCAAGGCCATGGCCGCGGCCGTTGCCGAGATGGCCTCCGATGGTCTGCACGTGTTCGGACTCCTCGATCTGGTGCGAATCTATCCGCTCGACGATCGCGCCGAGGATCACTACGCCGACCTGCTTGCCGGCTGTGCCACTTGGTTCAAGAGCAAGGCAAAGGAGACCTTCTGCCTGTACCTCGAAGACGGCCAAAAGCTCGACGAAATCACCTTTGCGGCCGCAACCGACATGGGCGAGGCTGACATGGTGATCTTGTCGGCGGAGCGCCTGCCGGAGTTCTTCGAGTTCCTGCACGAGATCACCTCGCCGCGCACCAACAAACTCGAGATCAGCGAACCGCATCCGCAGTAGCGAAGGGAGACTCCAGCATTCGGCGCTTGACATACGCTGGTTTTTCTCTTAAAAAAACGATCGTTCGCTCATTATGCCGCGCATCTCCGCAGAAAAACTAGATATCCGAAAGCGCCAGGTCGAGGACGCCGCCCTCTCCCTCTTTACGGCCCGCGGCTTTCACGGCGTCGGCTTGCGTGACATCGCCCGCGCGGCCTCGGTCAGCCTTGGCAACATCTACAACCATTTCGAGAACAAGGAAGCGATCTTTGCGGACCTGGTCGAGCGCCTGCATCAGGACTTCCTCGGCATCACCGAACCCCTCGCCCAGTACCTCTTGCGAGCGCGCTTCCCCGAGGACATGCAAGAGCTCGGCAAAGCCATGGGCGAGATGTTCACCCGCCATGCCGACTACATGACCCTGGTCTACGTCGACGTCGCGGAGTTCGGTGGTGTGCACGTGCGTCCGCACTACACGGATTTGGCGCTGCGCTTTCGCGCGCTCCTACCGCCGGCAACCGGCCTCGCGATCGACCCTGGCGTCGGCATCACGCTGGTCTACATGCAGTACGCCAACTACTTCTTCGTAGAGAGACTGATTGGAGCCAAGGGCCACCTCGGGCTCTCTGACGACAAAGCTCTTCAAACCATCGCTGAGGTCTTCCTTCGAGGCCTCGCAGCGCCATGCCCCTAGGACACACCATGCAAACCCGCCACGCTCGCCTCTCCAAGAATCTATTCCTCCTGCTCCTCGTCTTGCTGTGCGTGAGCGCGTGCAGCGAGGTCTGGGCGCAGAGCATCGCGCAACAGGTGGCCAGCGACATGGCCAAGATCAGCAGCTACCAGGGCGTCACGCTCGAGACTGGCATCGCCGAAGAGCCCGTGCGCCGAAAGGTCGAGTACCAGGAGCCCGGGCGCTTTCGGGTCGAGACGCTCAGCCCGGCGTCGCATGCAGGCGAGCTGGTTCTGTATGACGGCGATCGCGTGGTGTACTGGTGGCCATCCATCGGCTTTGGCATGGAGCTTTTAGGCGCCTCGCTGCCGACTGCCAAAGAGACCCGTGCCCATCTCGAGCGCCTCACCAGCGCGAGCCTGGACGCCTATGCCTTCTCGCTGCGCAGCGAATATCGCAAGATCGCAGAGGAGCGCGCCAAGGAGTGGCGGGTCATTCCCACGCGCAAGCAGCCCTATCGCATGAAGCACAAGGTCTGGACCCACTTTAAGTACAGCCTTCCGCTCAAGATGGTCTTTGAAGAGTCGGCAAAGAGCGAGTGGTACTCGATGGCATTCGAGAGCATCGCCTTCAACAAGGGCCTGGCCGACGGCGCCTTCGACTTCCAGTTCCCCAAAAATGCCATCGTCTTTCGTTGGGATCTGCGAGCCGAGGGCATCTCCATCGAGACGGCCAAGGAGCAGATGAACTTCGCAGTCAAGCAAGTTAGCAAACTGCCAAAGGGCCACACTCTGCAGAAGATCCTCAAGCTCGACAACGCCCTGCCCATGCTGAGCATGATCATGGACAAGGGAGCTAGCAAGCTATCGCTTACGCAGAATCGCTTCCTGGGCACGGCCATCGCGCCCCTTGGCAAGCACATCAAGATTCGCGGTCAAGATGCGATTCTGAGCTTCCTGGGCCCCTTCAGCAGCATTTCCTGGGTCGCCGATGGCACGCAGCTGACGCTGACTGGCAACCTTGGCTACGTCGAGCTCATCGCCATCGCCGAGTCGGTCGAATAATCATGGTCGAACTCTTCTATGCCCTCGCCCTCAGCATCACGGGCGCGGCGGTGCTCTTCGAGCTGGGCTACAGCCTGCTGCGCAAGCGCAGGATCTATGGTGCCCGCGACTGCGCGGCCAACCTGGCTCTCTACGCGGGCTTCTTCGCCATCAACCTCTTCTGGGCGCACGCGGTCTTTGCCATCTACAGCCGCGTGAGCGACCACGCGATTGTCCAGCTCACCAGCGGCGCTTGGCACATTGGTAACAATGGCCTGTGGTGGGAGTGGCTCCTGCTCATCGTGCTCGAAGATCTATGTTTCTACTGCTTTCATCGGGCCAGCCATCGCATGCAGGTGTTTTGGGCTTCGCACCTCACCCATCACTCTTCGCCCTTCTTCAACATGAGCGTGGCCTTTCGGCAGACCTGGATTCCCTTCCCCGCCGTGCTCTTCTGGCTACCGCTGCCACTCCTCGGCTTTGACCCGCTGATGATCATGTTGGTCCAGGCTGGCAGTCTCTTCTACCAGGAGCTCTTACACACCCAGGCGCTGCCAAGACTCGGCCCCATCGAGTGGATCTTCAACACGCCCCACCACCACGCGGTACACCACGCCTCCAACCCAGAGCTCCTGGACAAGAACTACGGCGGCGTCTTCATCGTCTGGGACAGACTGCTGGGCAGCTTTGCACGCGGTGACCAGGAGCTGCGCTTCGGGCTCACCACGCCGGTCGGCAGCCACAACCCTATCTACCTGGCTCTGCACGGCTGGTGGCACACGCTGCACGCCGTTTGCCGCCGCCGCTCGCTTGGCGTCCTCGTGGCGCCGCCCAGCCGCTGAGGTGGGCGAGACACGAGGGGGCGTGGCCTAGGGCTCGCCTAGGGCTCGGCTAGGGCTCGGGGATGAAGCGCACAGCGTCGACCATGATGGAGCGATTGCTGCCCGGTGCCGAGCTCACGTTGTCGAAGACCGACACGCTCTGGCCGCCACCAGCGGAGAAGGCAAAGTTGCCCAGGCTGGTCCAGCCCTGCCCTGCGCTCTGATCGATGACCAGGTTGGTGGTTTCGCCGCCGTGATTGACCCGATAGCGGGTGGCGTTGTACTTGCCGTAGGCAGGGTCTAAGAATACTTCCACTCGGTAGCTATTGGCCTCGGCGAACTGCAACTCAAACTGCGCCCAGTTGGATGGGGTATCGCTCTGGAAGGCATTGGTCCACACCAGGCTGGACTCATTGCCCGCGTCGTCGACGCTGCGCCAATAGCGGCTCGGTCCATTGAGGTGCAAGCACAGGCTGTCAGTCTCGAGAACACCACCCGTCGCTTCGATGGTCTCGCAAGATGGCGTGGACGGCGTCTCATGCGGGCCGTCGAACCAGTCGGTATTGCCAAGGCCACCACTCGGGCTGAGCTCGACGTGCAAGTGATCGTTGTGAGGATGCGCGCCACCATAGCGCCGCGACTTGCTGCCATCGGGGCGACTGGCCGTCCACTGCGTACGATCCCAGATGATGTACTGCACGCCGATAGCCTCGGCGTTGGCGATGAGCCAGTTGCCAATGGGATCGCCAGCGGCGTTGTCGGCATTGCCATTGATGGTCGGAATGTGAATGTCGATAGCGCGCCCGGTACCGTGAACCGACATGCGGCTCGAGTTGCCAACGATGGAGCGGCAGTTGTAACCACCGACCTCGGAGACCTGCGGGAAGCTAGCCAAGATGAAGTTCTTGAACTCAGCAGTGCCGCTGAGCAGACCGCCAGCGCATGAGCTCGAGCCATGCCAGGCGCCCGCCCCCGTGTAGCTCACGTCCTGCTGATCGCCGGCGGCAGCGACCTCTGGGGGGATGGCCCAACGGGTCTCGACGGCGATACTGAGTTTGTCTTGTTCTTCCTCGCTCAGGATGGTTCCCTGGCAGGCGCTCACCAGGCTCGCGGCACAGGCAAGGCTGAGCAAGAGCGGGATCGACATGGGCGTGTAGCGTGAGCGGGTTGGAGAAAAGTTCTTAGGTTGATCCGTAAGGGCAGGCATAGGCACTCTCCCTTTGTGCAAGGAAGTTGCCAGTGGCAATTTCGGTAGCCGTCGCGCAAGACAGCACAGTTGGCTTCATTGGTAAGACAGAAGACCGACCGCCAATCGAACAGTGCAACCAAATGATTGCAGTCTACACCCCCATGCAAGGGCTTGAAATACAACCGCTATCTGGTCTGACTGTGGTTGGCTGACCCTGCGCCGTTATTTCGGCATGGACCTGCTGTCCCTCTTCGGCGCAGCGCGATGTCACAGGGCGTACGCCCGGCCCTAGCCCTGCCTGGACGCCCAGCGGCGCTTGGCATCGGCGCAGATCTCGGCGTCGAGTTCCACGAAAGGAGCGTCGGGTCGCGCGAAGTAATAGCCCTGCACATAGGGCACGCCGATCTTCAGGATCGCTTCGAGCTCCTCGATGTTCTCGACGCCCTCGGCGATGACCTTCATGCCCTCGCCCTCCGCGTACTCGAGAATGTGCTGGATCAGACGACCGAGGCGCGGCTGCTTGCCAATATCGCGCACCAAGGCCATATCGAGCTTGACGTAGTCCGGACTGAGAAGCGCCAGGTTGTTGAGTCCCGAGTAGCCTGCGCCCAAATCGTCGACGGCAATCAAGAAGCCGTGCCGACGCAGGACATCGATGCTCTCGCGCACGCGATCGAAGTTCTGAATCTCTTCGGCCTCGGTAATCTCGAGGACGATGTTCTTGGCGAATGGCAAGAGACTGGTCTCTCCGCTCAGAAGCTCGGTGTCGAAGAGATCGAGGGGGTGCAAGTTGATGAAGAGTCTCGCGTCGTGCGGCATGCGCTCGAAGGGCTCGACGCAGATCCTCCGTAAGACCCTGCCCAATGTGTGAATGCTGCCGCTGCGACTGGCGGTGTCGAAGAGCTCGCCAGGGTGCGCAAAGGCCTTGTTGAGCGGTCGCACCAAGGCTTCGTAGGCATGGGGAAGGCCCGCGCGCACGTCGACGATAGGTTGGTACACGTAGCGAAACTCGCGTTCAGCGATGGAACGCTTGAGCGCCCGAAACTGTGTCGCGAGCCTGGTGGCGGCATCGCGCTGTTTTTGCCCCTTGGCGGCCAAGTCCTGCGAGAAGCTCAACAGGCCGGTCCCTTCCGGTGGCCTGGCGGCCTCCATGGTCAGCTCAAGGGCCGACAACAGGGACTCGACATCGTTGCCGTCATCGGGAAAGCAGGTCACCGAAATCGAAACGCTGACTGTTCCGAATTCCTCACCACTAAAGTGTCGAGCAATCGCCGCGCGCAGCTGAGCGGCTAAGCCCATCGCGCCATCACGACCGGTCCCTGGTAAGAGCATCGCAAAGGCGTCGGCGCTGTGCCTGGCGATGATGTCCTGAGCGCGCACGCCGACGAAGTCATCCACACGGCCGCGCAGTGCTTTGGAAATTCGGATCAAGAGCTCATCGCCAAGCTGATGGCCATGGCGATCGTTGAGCAGACGGAAGCCATCGATGTCGATGAGCATCAAGGCCAATGGCTGTTGGTCTCGGCGACAGCGCGCCAGGTCCTCGCTCAGGTGTCGGCGAAGAAAGGCGAAGGTGTACAAGCTGGTCAGCGGGTCGGTGGCGACCAGACGCTCGAGCCTGCTGTTGCTTTGCTGCAGCTCCTCCACCAGGCGACGGTTTTGTTTACGCAAGGCGACCGTATCGAGCACGCGCTGCACCCGGGCGCGCAGATCGGCGAGCTCGAAAGGCTTGAGGATGTAATCAGCGACGCCGCTTTGGATGGCGTGCACGGCCGAACTCACGTTGGCATAGCCACTGATGACGATGATGCCAATCTCCGAACCCTCGAGATCCTGAACCAGCTCGAGGCCGTTGCCATCAGGAAGATTCTTATCGATGAGTGCGAGATCGTAGCTGCGATCGCGAGCCAGGATCTCTCGGGCTTCTGCCACCGAGCCGGCCACATCCACGCCAATGCCCATCTCACCCAGAATGTCCTCGAGCGCGAATCGAATCGACTCCTCGTCGTCAACTACTAGCGCTCTGGAACTCATGCCCTACCCCTAACCATATAGGTTTTAAGAGCGAGCAATCAGCTCTGGCGTGAGATATTGCTCATTCCAAGAAGCTTGGCGCGTGCTAGCGTCACCACATGCGCATATGGCACCGCACATGGAACCCGACATGGCACATCGGTCTTGCTCTCGCTGTACTGCTTGTCTCGGCCTGTGCGTCGGGTGGTCCCTCGGGTGACTGCGAGCCTGGCCAGGAGGGTTGCGTGTGTGAAGGACCGAGTTGCTCGGTCGACGGCGCGGTACTCGATCAAGAGGACGCCGGACCTATTAGCAACTCCGACGCAGGCCCTGAGCGAGGATTTGGCGAGGCCTGCTCCGACAAAAGTGAGTGTGCATCCAACATCTGCATCCTGGTGGGCATCGGTGGTGTGTGCTCCGACTTTTGCTCCAACGATTCGTGCCCAGAGGGCTACGGTTGCTTCGGCGTGTTTGGCGCCGTTGAGCCAGGCGAGGTAGCAGACGTCTGTGTTCCGACCAGCACGCAGCTGTGCAGTCCCTGCGAGATGGATTCGGAGTGCGCCCTGGTCGGTGCCGACCTGTGCTTGACCAATGCCGATGCGCGCTCCTTCTGCGCGCGCGACTGCTCGCAGGTTGCCTGTCCCGAGGGCTACAGCTGCACGAGCGTCGAAGTCGAGGGAGCCAGCTTTCAGCAATGCCTGCCTAGCAGCGGCGCTTGCGACTGCACGGCGGCGGAGAGCGGCGCCGTCGAGGCGTGCACCATCGCCACGGATTTTGGCAGCTGTGCCGGCACCCGCAGCTGCGCGGGTGCCGACGGATGGCAGACCTGTTTGCCACCCTCACAAAGCGACACCCCCGACGGCGACTTCATCGATAGCAACTGCGACGGCATCGACGGCTCACTCGATGGCGGCATCTTCGTCGCGACCAACGGCAGCAACAGTGCCGCTTGCGGACTCAGCTATACCAGCCCGTGCAGCACCATCAGCTTTGCCATCATCCGCGCTCTGCAAAGCTCGCGCGGTGAAGTCTATGTCCAGGCTGGCGACTACAACGAGATCGTGGTGCTGGTAAACGGCATCGACATCTATGGCGGCTACGACCTCAACTGGCAGCGCGACGTTCACACCGACTTCCAACATCGCGTCACCATCACCGGTGCACAAGACAACGGCAGCGGCGGCGACGGCCAATACTTGACGGTGCGCGCGCACAACCTCGTGGTCTCGACGACCATCGCCGACCTGGTCATCGTCGGCCCCGACGCGGTTGGCTCAACGGCCCAGGGTGCACGCTCGAGCTCAGCGATCCACATCGATGGCGCCATCGTCGACCTGCAGCGGGTGAGCATCATCGCCGGCAATGGCGCCAATGGCCAAAACGGATCCGCGGGCCAGCCAGGCACGAGCGCGTCGGCACAGGCCGCCGCCAATGGAAGCATCGGTGGCAACGCCAACGAGTTCACGACCTCATGCAACAGCACCAGTCACGGCGATGGCGGCAACGGCGGCGTCAATGCATGCCCCGCTGGGCGCAATCCCAATGGCGGAAACGGCGGCAATGGCGGCGAGATGGATACCGACTGCGATTGCCTCTTTGGTGCCTGCGTGTGCGGTCCCTGTGCCTCTACCGCCGGTGACGCTGGCGGCAATGCCGCCCATGTGCTCGGCACCCTCGGTCTTGGCGGAGGCGGCGGTCCCAGCTGTGGCGCACCCACGCCGCCCGGTCGCGATGGCCGTATTCAGAACGGCGCGGGCGGTAATGGCGCCAATGGCAACGGCTCGCTCACTGGCGGCTATTGGTTCGCGAATGCGGGCACAGCCGGAGGCCTTGGACAACACGGCGGCGGCGGCGGCGGCGGCGGCGGCAGCGGCGGTTGCGATGCCGGCCTCGATTCCTATGGTGCTGGCGGCGGCGGCGGTGGAGCGGGCGGCTGCGCGGCAACGACAGCTGGCGGCGCGGGCCAGGGCGGCGGCGGCAGCTTCGGCATCTTCGTAACCGGCGCCAGCAGTCTCAACGCCAGCGAATGCACGATACAACGCGGCACGGGCGGCACGGGCGGCGCAGGCGGAACAGGTGGTCATGGCCAACGCGGCGGTGTAGGCCGTGCCGGTGGTCTCGCAGACGGCGACTCCAAGGCGGGTGCAGCCGGTGGCAATGGCGCGCATGGCGGTCACGCAGGTGGCGGCGGTGGCGGCAGTGGTGGCATCTCCGCTGGCATCTACAGCCTGAACTCAACCATCGTGCAGGACTGCGTCATCAGCGGCGGCAGTGCTGGCAACGGCGGCAATGGCGGTGCAAGCGCGCCCCTGGCACCCGCTGCCGAGCGCGACGGCAACGATGGCTCATCTGGCAGCAATGGCGCCCTGCTCGGCGTGGGCACCTGCGCCTCGGCCAACGGCTGTTAGTCGGCTAGCCCGGCCAATCGTCTACCTCCGCCCTGCGCTATTGGACGCGACTCTCGTAGAGGTCGAGGGTCCCGCCACGCGATGAGGCAAAGATCGCATAACTGCCGTCGGCCGCCACCCACAGATCTTGATCGGTACTCGAGCTGTTGAGGGAGCTCAGATTTACAGGCGCTCCAAACGGATCGCTCAGGGTCGGGCGCGCGGCCACCCATAGATCGTTGCCACCTGCGCCGCCTGGGCGACCCGAGGTGAAGTAGAGAACCGTAGCGCCAGGTCCAAAGAAACCCGCCCGATCCTGGCTGCTGGTGTTGAGCTCGGCAATCGCTTGCGGAGCACTCCACGGATCACTCACCGTCGCACGGGTGGCCTCGTAGAGGTCGACGGGGCTCACACGGTGCAGACAGATGCGCAGCTGGCTCTCGTCTAGCGATGGACCGACGGATCCGCCCGCGAAGCTAAGCTCGGGAACCAGCACGGGTGTCGACCAGGCCGCTGCCCGAGAGGCGCGGGTGGTGGTCCAGATGGCCAGCTCGCCTCCCGAGCCCGTGCGATCGGAGGTGAGCACCATGGTGAGGCCGTCGCCAGCCACATAGGGCTTGAACTCGTTGCTGCTGGTATTGAGCTCGGTGACATTGCTCGGCGTGCCCCATGGATCGCTGCGACTCGCCCGCGTCGAGCGCCAGATGTCAGAGCCGCCCTGGCCTCCTGCTCGATCGGAGCGGAAGTAGAGCTCGAGCAGGTCCGCGCTGAGGGTAGGTCCGGCGTTGATCGCTGTCGACGAGAGCTCGGCGATGCGAGTCGGCGTGGCGAACTGACCAAGACAGGCGGTGTCGGTCTCATCGGCAAAGCCATCGCAGTCGTTATCCAGGGTGTCGCTGCAGCTTGCGTTGCCGAAAGGGCCCTCGCTCACGGAAGGATTGGCGCCCGAGGCACTGTCGTCGCAATCGCTATCGTCGAGCACATCACTTACCAGCGCCCGATCGCAGCTCCTTGCCTGCGCAAAGCTATCTCCAAAGAGGTCGCCATCGGCATCCGGAAACCAGAGCTGACCTGGGAACTCGTCGGCATCGCCATCGTCGCAATCGCTGTTGTTGGCGACGTGAGCGGCAGGTGGCACGCAGGTGGCCGGAGACAGACTGGCGGGATCGCCGAAGCCATCGCCATCGCTGTCGGCAAAGAAGCTTGCGCAACCGACCGTGCAGCTGGCTCCCGTGGCAGCGCTGTCGTCGCAGTCACCGGCACAGGCCGCCAGACTGTCGCCATCGACATTGACGCAGTCGATGGTGCAACTGGCCACGCTATCATCGCAGTCGATGCTGTTGGCCACGTGATTGGCAGGGGCCACACAGCTTGGCGTGGCCGAGGGACGATTGAGGTCGCCAAAGCCGTCGCCATCGCTGTCGGCAAAGAAGGTCGTGCAGCCGGTGCTACACGAGGCGCCTGTGGCCGCGCTGTCGTCGCAATCGCCCGCACAAGCCGCCACCGTGTCGCCGTCGAGGTTGCTGCAGTCGCTGGTGCAGCTGGCCACCGCGTCATCGCAATCGCTGCTGTTGGCGACATGGTTGGCGGGGGGCACGCACAGACCTGTCGCGGTGGGCGCTGCCAGGTCCCCAAATCCGTCGCCATCAGTATCAGCGAAGAAGATCGCGCAGCCGGCGACGCACGAGGCGCCGGTGGCCAGGCTGTCATCGCAGTCGCCAGCGCAGGCGGCCATAGCGTCGCCATCGAGGTTGCTGCAGTCGCTGGTGCAGCTGGCCACGCTATCGTCGCAGTCGCCGCTGTTGGCGACATGATTGATGGGCGCCACACAACTTAGCGTTGGC
>JAHEAK010000612.1 GCA_024642805.1 Kofleriaceae bacterium
TCGCCTCCAGCGCAAGGTGGTACGTATGGGCACCGAAGGCCTGCTCAACATCATGGGCCGTATCGGTCTCATCAAGCACGAAATGCTTGAGTCGAGAAAGCGCAAGCCTGTCGTCTGCTTGGAGTCGAGCTGGATGTACACGCAAAGTGGTGGTGTCCTGCGAGTCTTCCCCGACATTGGCGACAAGGTCAAAGCCAACAGCGTGATGGCGGAGGTCCACGACATCTACGGCAACCTCACCGACGAGTACCGCGCACCTAACGATGGCATCATCATCGGTAAGTCGGTCAATCCGGTAAACCTGACCGGCTCGCGCATTGTTCACATCGGCAAGATCGCGACCGCCAAAGAGCTCAAGCGCGACTTCCCCTTCGCCGTCGAGCAAAACTAATGGCCCAGGACGAAACCGTATCGCTGCGCATCGCCGTCATCAGCGGCAAGACCACGACCTACAGCGTGCGGCGTATTCTCGAAGTCGGTCGCGCCCGCGGCCATCGCATGCGCGCCATGGATCCAACGGGCTTCGCGATCTTGCTCGAGCACGATGCGCCGACCCTGCTGTACAAGGGCAAACCTGTACCCGCCCTGGATGCGGTGATTCCCCGGGTCTCGGCCAGCACACCGCAGTTTGGAACGGCGGTCATTCAGCAGTTCGAGCAAATGGGCATCTTCTGTGCGAACTCTTCGCAGGCCATTCTGTCTGCGCGCGACAAGTTTCGCGGGACGCAGATCATGACCCGACGTGGCATCGGCCTGCCCAAGACCGCCTTCGTCGCGGAGCCGAGCGCGGTTCCAGGAGCCCTGGATCACATTGGCGGCGCACCGGTAGTCGTCAAACTCATCGAGGGTTCGCAAGGCATCGGCGTCACTCTCGCTGAACATCGCAAGACCGCCGTGGCGCTGGTCGACATGTTGCACTCCGCCGGTCAACAGGTGCTCTTGCAGGCCTTCGTGGCCGAGAGCAGCGGCAAAGATATTCGCGTCCTGGTCGTCGATGGTGTCGCGGTCGCCGCCATGCGTCGCCAGGCCGAAGGCGACGAGTTCCGTTCGAACCTGCACCGTGGTGGCCACGCAGAGGCCGTCACTCTCAACGAGGAGTACAGCCGGGCGGCGGTACGCGCCGCTCAAGTGCTGGGCCTGCGAATTGCCGGCGTCGATATTCTCGAGGGCAAGGACGGCCCCATGGTCATCGAGGTCAATTCCTCGCCAGGTCTCGAGGGCATCGAGGGTGCCACGGGCATCGACGTGGCGGGTGCCATGATCGACTTTGTCGAGCAGCAATGCCACATGCCAGAGCTGGATGTGCGCCAGCGACTGACGATGGCCAAGGGACACAGCATCGTCGAGCTCATCATCACCGAGAAGTCGCGCATGGCAGGCCTGCGAATTTCCGACTCGCCTCTCGGTCAAGAGAGCATTCGGGTTCTTACCGCGGCTCGCGGCGAGGAGCTGACCCCCTTGCCTCGGAGTAGTTTTGAGCTGTGCCTGGGCGACAAGCTGGTACTCTTTGGTCCCACCTCGGAGCTTCGTGGACTCTTGCCAGCCAAAGGGATGAAGCGCAAGAAACGAAGCTCGCAGCTAAACCTCAAGCCCGAATAAGAGCTGCTCCGGGACAAGGCTGCACTCGACGTCCTTCATGCACCACATTCTGCTCATACCCGGCTTCTTTGGCTTCGCCAATTTCGGCGAGATTAAGTACTTCGCGCACGTTCGCGAGGAGCTCAGCAAGGCCTACCAAGAGCGCGGGCGATCGCTGAAGGTGCACGAGGTCGCAACCTTGCCGACCGCCTCCCTCCCACAGCGAGCAGCGGCCATCGCCGCCACCATGGCCGCCATCGACGATCTTGGCGAGGCCATAGTTCATCTCATCGGCCACTCCACAGGTGGGCTGGATGCGCGCCTCTTCTGTTCGCCAGGTGTAAGCCTGCCCTCTTCACAACTAGTGGAACCCTTGGCCACGCGCGTGCGCAGCGTCGTAACGGTTGCCACTCCGCATCATGGGACACCTCTGGCATCACTCTTTGCCAGTCTCTCCGGCCAGCGTCTCTTGCGAGTCCTGTCGCTCCTGACCTTGCACGGTCTGCGCCTCGGCACCATGCCGCTGCCGGCTCTTGTGGCGGTTACAGGCTTTCTGCCGCGCCTTGGCAAGGGCCAGGGCCCACTGCTCGGCATCCTCGATCAGGTGTACCGCCAGCTACTTCGCGACTTCGATGACACACGCCGGCAGGAAATCGACGACTTCTTTTCGGCTGCCACCAATGATCAAAATTTGATCCCTCAGCTTGGCATCGAATCAATGCAAGTCTTCAACGCCGCAACCACCATGCGAGAAGGCACGCGCTACGGCTGTGTGGTCACGCAGGCGCGCCCGCCCTCGATACGCGGCAACCTCGCCGTTGGTGTCTCGCCCGCCGGCCAGGCCATCTATGCGCTGTACCGAGCCCTCTACGAGTTGGCGGCTGGCACGCCCGAGAGCCAGGGCGGCCTGAGCCCGAGCGAGTCGATTGGGCTCTTGGCAGCGTACGGCCAGCTGCCCTCCCTTGCCGCCAACGATGCCATCGTGCCCACGCGCTCGCAGCTTTGGGGACAGCTCATTCATGCAACCTGGGGCGACCACCTCGATGTCATCGGCCACTTCTCGGGTCCTGACAACAACCCGCCCCACGTTGACTGGCTCGCTACCCAGAGCAAGTTCTCGCACGCGGCCTTCGAGAAGCTCTGGCAAGATGTCGCTACCTTTACCCTCTCGAGCGAGCAGCGTTGACGTACTGACACGACCCAAGGGAACGCCATGGCAAAGAACAAGAAACGCAGCAAAGTCCATTCCCGCTCTCGTCGCGCCCGTCGCACCACCCAGATCGGCATCGCGCCCGGCCATCTCCCCGATGACGAGGCAGGTCCCGCCCCGGAGATACACCGCTTTTGCTACGGCCCTGATGCCATAGAGGAAATGCCCATCGGCACGGCCGCAGCACTGCGCGATGGCAGCGGTCGCTTTCCGGTCACGTGGATCAACATCAACGGCGTGAGCAATGGCAGCACCTTGCGCGAGCTGGGCAACATCTTTGGTCTGCACGCCCTAGCTCTCGAGGACTGCCTCAACATCCGCCAACGTCCCAAGGTCGAAGACTACGGCAACCACCTCTTCATGGTCGTGCGTATGCCCTCACGCGCCGAGGGACTGGAGCTCGAGCAGGTTGGTATCTTTCTCTTGCCCGGTGTGGTCATCACCCTGCAGGAGCATGCCGGAGATTGCTTCGAGCCCGTGCGCAAGCGACTCCGCACGGATGCCGGCCGCGTTCGTCGCGAAGGTGCTGACTATCTGGCCTATGCACTCATCGACTCGGTGGTCGACAACTACTACCCGGTCCTCGAGCACTACGGCGACGCTCTCGAAATTGTCGAGACTCGGCTCATCTCCTCAGGAACCACCAACGAGAACGCCGCCATTCACGGCATCAAACAGGATCTGAGCAAGCTGCGCCGGGCCTTGTGGCCACTCCGCGAGACGCTTGGCAACATGTACCGCAACGAGGACGGCCACTTCAAACCGGAGACCCGCACCTACTTGCGCGACTGCCACGACCACGCCATGCAGCTGATGGATATCGTCGAGGCCTGTCGAGAGATGGGATCGAGTCTCATGGAGCTTCACATCTCGAGCCTCAGCCAGCGCATGAACGAGATCATGAAGGTGCTGACCTTGATAGCGACCATCTTCATTCCG
>JAHEAK010000058.1 GCA_024642805.1 Kofleriaceae bacterium
CACGGGGTTGGGGATTTATCAAGGAGGCCTTCGCCATGGCCAAGGACGATCGGGTGCTGCTCAAGCCCTCGGTCTACTCACTTGCCGTTGGCATCCTGTATTGGATTGCCTGGATCGCCATCGCCATCGGCGCCGACATCGATTTCGAGAGCGGCGGAGGTCAGGCGATTGGCGCCCTGGCCACCTTCGGTTCCTTCGCCATCTTCTATTTCTTCATGGGCATGACCGTGAACATGGTCGATGTCCACATCAAGGGCGGCAAGCCGAGCCTGAAAGACGCCTACGATGACGCCAAGCAAAACTTTGTCGCCATTCTCTTCCTAGCGCTGGTATCGACCATCGTCGAGCTCATCTCCAAGGCCGTGCGTCGCGGCTCGCGCGACAGCGAGAGCGCTGGCGCTGCCATCGTCCTGCGCCTCATCGCCTCGATCATCGAGTCGGTGTGGACCGTCATCTCCTTCTTGCTCCTGCCGGCCATCATCATCGAGGACGCATCGCTTGGCGACGCGCTGCGCCGCGTTCGCGACATTTCCAAAGGCAACATCATGCAGATCGCCATCGGCGATGTCGGCGTGCGCATGGTGACCAGCCTCATAGGCTTGCTGGTCTTTGGCCTGCTCTTCGGCATTGGCTACTTCAGCTTCGGCGTCCTCGGCGGCACGGTTGGCACCGTCATCGGCATCGGCGTGGGCGGCACCATCCTGTGCCTGTACCTGGCCTTCTCGAGCTACCTGCGCATGGCCTACTACACCTGCCTGTACGTCTGGGCGGCTGACATTCTCGACAAGGGCCCTACGGCGCCGGCCCCTCTTCCGCTCGCTCGAGTGCTCAACCGCTAGCCAAGAGCCTGGCCAGCGATGATGCGCGCGGGCAGCGTGTTGCGCTGAACTCGCATGTGGACTCCAACCCATCTTCTCGTGCCGGTGTCGACGCTCCAGGTCGACATCGACATGAGCTATCTGCGCGCTCACGAAATCTTGCGCGGACTGGTGCCCGAGGCGGCTATCCACCATGTTGGCAGCACGGCCATTCCCGAGCTATTGTGCCGCTCCGAGCTCGATATCGAGCTCTTGGTAGCAGGCCAAGAGATCGCCGAGGCCAACCAGCGGATCGCAAGCGCCAAGGAATTGTCGAGCCTGCCCTTGCCGGTCAAGGTGCGTGTTGGCAACCGGCAGCGCGCCAATGCCGCTCTGTACATTCGCCAGCGCCTCATCGATGACCCAATCTTGGTCGGAGAGTTTCGCGGGCTGCAAAAGGCTCTGATGCACGAGGTCGGCCGGCCCTACCCCGATGCTAAGCGCGAGTTCTTCAGCGCGCTGTGGACCGAGAACCGCGAGCAGAGCTCTTTGCAGCCATTGCCCTATCGCATCGAGCTCGCGACCGATCGCTTGATCCTGGTATCCGCGCTGGCCTGTGACGGCGCCGCCAAGGCCGCGTATCGCCGGCGCAATCGCGAGCACCTGGCGCCCTTCGCCCCCGAGCAAAGTGAAGCGCAAATGACCGAAGAGCACTGGCAAGAGCGCTTTGCACTTCAGCCACAACAACACTGGCGCCAACAAGGGCTAGAGCTTCTGTGCTATCGAAAGAGCGATCTGGAGTTGGTCGGCTCGATTGGCTTCAGCCGCTTTCAGCGCGGCCCTCTTCAGAGTTGTTCTTTGGGCTACAACATCGATGCGAGCTGCGAGCGCCAGGGACTGATGACGGAAGCACTGAACTGCGCGCTTACCTTTGTCTTCAGCACCTTCGGGGTGCATCGCATATGCGCGGCTTACTCGCCAGAGAACCTGCGCAGTGAAGCGCTGCTAACACGTCTGGGTTTCCGCGTAGAGGGGCACGCGCAGGAGTACATACGGCTCGGGGAACGCTGGGTGGACAGTGTCCTGGTCGCCCTCACGCGCTGAAGCGCACGTTTCTGGGGCTGCCGACATGCGCGCTACACTCACACCCCACCGTCTGCAGCTCCGTGTCGAAGCCCACCAGGACGCACCAGGGCTCCCGCACATGGCATACTTCATCGGTGAGCTCCGCGCGCAAGGCTGACAAGCAATCGCCCGTCCTCGCCTTGGCCTTGGCCTGGGCGGCATCCTTCTCCTGTGGCGGCAACGAGAGCAATGCCAACAAGGGCGATGGTGGCACGGGCCCAGGTGGCAATGCCGATGCCGGCGAGCTCGGAGTTCCCGAGGCTCGCTGCCAGGCACCTGCGCTCTACGATGTCAGCTCGCCGACTTCGACCGTCGGCGATGGCACTGCTGCCAGTTGCACCGCCGAGGCCTTGCAAAGCGCAGCCGCGCAGGGCGGCATCATCGTCTTCGATTGCGGCCCAGATCCCATCACCATCGCCGTTGACTCGACCATCGTCGTCACGGAAGAAACCGTGATCGATGGCGGCGGTTTGGTAAGCTTGAGCGGCGGCAACAGCGCGCGCATTCTGTACCTCGACTCCGGCTACGACACGCCGACGCCACGCCTGGTCGTGCAGCGCCTCAACTTCCTGGACGGCCAGGCACCTTCGGGCGGCGAGGACACCGCCCAGGGCGGCGGCGCGATCTACCGCGATGGTGGCAGTCTGACGGTTATAGACTCGAACTTCACCGGCAACCACGCGCCCTCCCCTGGTCAAGACATCGCCGGTGGCGCCATCTACGCCTTTGGTGGTGGCGACACCATCATCGTCGGTAGCACCTTTAGCGGCAACGAGGCCAGCGACGGTGGTGCCATTGGCAGCCTCAACGGTGACCTCAGCATCATCAACAGTACCCTCATCGGCAACGCGGCCACCGGCACCGATGGCAATCCAGGCAACGGCGGCGCCGGCGGTGCCGTGTACATGGATGGCTCCGGCGAGGCGACCAACCTGTGTGGCGTCACCATCGCCAACAACAGCGCTGGTGCCATTGGCGGCGGCTTCTTTCGAGTTTCCAACACACACACAGGCAGCTTTGCCATGGACCGATCGAGCGTGGATGACAACCGCGTCACCGCAAGCGACTCGGGGAATGCCGGCGGCCTGTACCTGGAGGGCTTGAGCCTGTCCATCACCAATAGCACGGTCTCGCGCAACTCGGCCTTCTACAACGGCGGCGTGTGGATCAACATCAGTCAGGCGACCCTGAGCAACTCGACCATCGCCGAGAACATCGCAACCGGCAGCAACGGCGGCGGCATGTGGCTTGGCAACGAGGTGACCGGCAGCATCACCAACTGCACCATCGCCAACAACCACTCCATCGCCGATGGCCAGGTCGCGGGCGGCATCTTCGGTGACGGTCTCACCTTGCGCAACACCATCGTCGCAGGCAATACGGCTATGTACACACCCACCTGTAATGTGTCGCGAAGCGATGGCAGCGGCAACTTGCAGTGGCCCGACGGAGCGCTTTGCACTGACGCCCCGCTCATTGCGGATCCTCTCTTGGGCGATTTGAGCGCTCAGGAAGGCGACACGGAGGTGCTGATGCCAGCAGCCACCAGTCCTGCAATCGGATTGGGCAGCGATTGTCCTGCCAGTGATCAGCTCGGCAAGCCACGTCCGCAGCCCTGTACCGCGGGCGCCGTCGAAGCCCTCTGAGCCGCGCCCAGAGCGTGCCTTTCTTACTCTAGTGCTTGCCGTAGTCGAGGGCCTCGCCCTTGCTCTGAGCGAAGATGTAGGCTTCCAGTGCTCGCATGCGCGGATCATCTGGCTCCATGGCTGGTGCTCGCACCGGATTGATGAGGCACCAGTTGATCATATCGCGCAGCAAGATGGTGCGACCCAATTGCACCTGAAACTTCGGATAGGTGGCCGGGTGGGTGTTAGCAGCGTCGGGATGGCACATGTCGCAGGACACACCCACGCTCGTGCCCAGCTCGTCACCAGAGTGAAAGATGCGTGCACCTGCCAGCACCAGAGCGTCCGTCTCGAGCTTCCAGGTCAGCACTTCCTGCGCGCTAAATCGACCGTAGGTCTGGCCCTCATCCTGGCCGCCCTTCACATAGACCATCGCGCTGTTGTCAGCCGAGCCAGGGATATTGGGATGCGCGCTGCGGACCTCCTCTTGCCAATCGCGATCTTCATGGTCGCGCTGCCATTGCGCCAGGAGCGAGTTCGCCAGCGCTTGCCCCGTGAGATCAGGCGGGTCCTCCTTGGCCTCACTCGGGTCGTCTAGCTTACTCGTCGGCTGGCTCGAACCATTGCCAGCAGCTCCACCGCAGGCTGTGAAAGCCGCGCAGGCCGCGACGAGATGCAAGGCTGGGATCGATGCGTTGGTGCGCTTCATGCTGCTCTTCTTCCTGGCAAAGGATCAGTAGCTCCCGCGGGTCGTTGCCGGCGGGCGGTCCTTCTTGCCCTGCGACTTGAGGTAGCTTGCTGGTACCGTGATCGGGTTGCGATTCCACAGTCGGTAGACCTTGTCCACCAGGCCATCGGGATGCACATAGATCTCGCCATCGCCGCAGCCGTCGGAAGGATTGAAGGGATCGGGACGATCCATTTGAATAGTCAGCTCTGGCAAGCCCTGGGGCGCATAGGGCCAGGGCCAGGCCGTCGACAGTAGGCCATGGAAATCGATGTTTCCGATGTGATTGCTGAGCACTTGGTGGGTGTGCCCGTGGATTACGGTGACCTTCTTGAAGCGCTGCAAGATGGCTTGCACTTCATCGGCGTCATCGGTCCAGAAGTTCCAGTTCTTGTACAGCTTGTACAGTGGCGAGTGGGAGAAGACCACCAGGGGCTGATCGCTCTTGAAGGCGCTGAGATCTTTTTCGAGCCACTTGCGCTGCTCGGCACCGACCGTGAAGGAGCGCTGATTGTGATTGTCGAGGCCGGCCACCGTTCGCATGCGCTCCATCGGCGAGAGACCACGCGGGGTCCAGAAATCCTCCTCGATAACGCTGTTGAGCACGACGAAGTGAACGCCCTTGAGGTCGAACGAATAGGTCGGCGCGCCGAAAAGCTCTTGCCACTTCTCGCCCATGTCCAGATACCAGTCGTGCTCGCCGACCATCATGCGCACCGGAGCCTTGACCTCCTTGAGGATCTGCGCGCCCAGTTCCAGTTCCTCTGCCTGGCCAAGCTGCGCCAGATCGCCGCCGTAAAACACAAAGTCGGGCTGCGGATCGAGCTTATTGACATCGTCAACAGCGCGCAGGATCGAGCGCACGAAGCGATCGTTGAGCTCGGTCCTGTACAAATGCGAGTCCGAGATATACGCGATGCGCAGGTCCTTGCCAGGCCCCGCCGCCCTGGCGATGCGAATGGGAGAGAAGGAGTGTGGCGTCATGCCGCTAACCACGGCCGCCGCTGCCGCCGCGCTCGACACGCGCAGGAAGGAGCGGCGATCGAGGTTGTGGAGACCTCGGAAGAGTTGCTCTCGCTCTTCCATGTACCGGGTCTCGATGCTCTTGGGTGTCTTACTCATGCGATGTCCTAGTTGCGCTGGTCGAAGGGAATCTTCTTGCGGGTGGCAAGCTCGGTGTCGCGATTGGGGCGACTCTCCTTGGAGAGAGCTCGCTGTCGCTGCATCTCCGCTGCGTTGAGAGCCGAGAAGCGCGTGTCGGTCATGGCAAAGAGCAGCGCTACCAGGTCATCGATTTCCGATTCGGAAAGATCCAGCGCTTCGATGCCGCCATCGAGATAGGCGTTGGCCTCGCCGCCCTTATTGTAGTGATCGATAACGTCCCACAAGCTCGCCATAGAGCCATCGTGCATATAGGGCCCCGTAATGCCGACATTGCGCAACTGTGGGCTTCGGAAGGCGCCAATATCAGAATAATTCTTTGTCACCATGAAGCGACCGAGCTCCGAGAAGTCGGTGGCAACAGCAAGCTCCTCGAGCTTGGACTGGGTTGGGTCTTGCTTCAGCGCCCGCAGCGCCTCCACGGCCAGCGCCTCGAAGTTCTGATGTTTGGCGGCCACACCGATGTTGTGAAAACGCCCGTCGCTGCCAATGGGGTTGACTGGATTGAGAGGGTGGCAGGCGACGCAGCGCGCTTTGCCGTTGAAGAGCAGCCAACCGCGCTGGGCGTCGGGCCCGAAATCCTGGTGCTTTTCCGGGTTCGCGCTCTGCTTCTTGCTGGCGAGAAAGGCATCGAGGGGCGCGTCAAGAAAGATGAGGGTGCGTTCGAAGGCACCAATCGCTCGCCCGATGTCGCCATAGTTCGGATCGCTGCCGTAGGCCGCCTGAAAGAGTCGGCGATACTCCGGATCGCCAGCGATGGCCATCGCCGCCGCCTCCCCACTGGCAAAGCCCATTTCGATGGGATTGATGATGGGCATGCGCGCCTGGTCCTCGACACTGGCCTCGCGGCCATCCCAAAATTGCGAGCTCAAGAGCGCGGCATTCATCGTGGTCGGCGCGTTGCGCTTGCCCTCTTGCCCGCCGATACCCTCCGAGGTCTTGCGAAGATCTGTAAAGGCGCGGGTGACATCGTGGCAGGTTGCGCAAGCCACCGTGTTGTCCTTGGACAAACGGGTATCAAAGTAGAGTTTCTTGCCGAGCTCCACACGCACGGCGCTGAGCGCGTTATCGCTTGGTGTGAGCGACTGCCACATCCTTCGGTCGACCCGAGCGGGTGGCTCCTCCGGCGAGACTAACGCTCGCAGTGGCTCCAGGCGCTCGAGCTGTGTGCTCATGGCGGCGGCTCCATGCAGCCCTGCTTGCGCTTGCGGGTCGGCAGAAGCGCTGTGCGAGCAGCCAAGGGCGAGCAGTGAGGCAGCGAGCCAAGGCAGGACCCGGCCAGCGTTGCCAGCACTGCCATGCTCTTTCTCTCGGCAACCAAGGAGCGCGCGTCTACGGGCGGGAGCCTGCACGAGGCTGGCGACTCCGAGGCATGTCGATCGATTCGTCTCCGTCACCGGCATGCTGGTTTGCAAAGAGGGGGCCCAGTGCCAAGACTGGCAGGGAGTGCACAGGGAGCGTGCACCCAGGTAGCCGTCGCGCGTGGGTTTTCGCAGCGCTGCGAACAATTCGTCAGCCTGCGTGTGGCTCTTGCTGGCCCTCTCACCAGGACAAACAGCGAATCACATGGCCAGTTCATGCATTGCCACACACGGGTGCGTTAGCTTTGGGCTCTTGTCGCAGGGACCCAACCGCTTCGTCCGCGTGATCAACCTGGTGTTCTTCGCACTGGGCGTGGCGGCACTGATATGGATGGTGCGCCGCATCGGAACCGAGTCCATCGCCAACATGATTCGCTCGGTGGGTTGGTGGGCGGTGCCCATGCTCGGGCTCAGCCTGACGACCCTGTTGCTCAACACCGCCGCCATTCGCGTGTTCATGCGCCCCGAGCAGCGCATGATCAGCTACTGGCGGGTTCTCGTCGCTCAGCTCTCTGGTCAGGCCGTCAACTCGGTGACCCCCACGGGCACCATCGGCGAAGTTCTCAAAGTGACGATGCTCATGGGCCACGCGCCCCGCTATCGGGCCGCCTCCTCGATCATAGCCTTCAACGTCAGCGTCATCTTCACCAACGCCGGCGCCATGCTCTTTGCCATCGCTCTATCGCTCTTTTTTGCCGATTTCCCCGATCACCTCAACTGGCTGCTGCGCGTCACCTTCGCGCTCTTGCTGCTCGCCACCCTCGGTACCGCCTACCTCATTCGCGGCGGCTTCGTTTTCAATCTCACCAAGTTCGCCAACAAGCTCCACATTCTCTCGGCCGCACGCAAAGAGAAGATCCACAAGAGGCTCAAGGCCTTCGACGATCAGCTGCGAATGTTTGGCCCCAAGCGAGAGGCCAACTACACAGCGGGCTTCGTGTACGTGGTGCTGGCGCGCATGGTCGGCTGATTCGATCTGTGGTTGGTGCTACACGCCCTCGGCATCGATCAGGGCCCGGTCTTCGTGGTGATGGCAGCGGCGATTGGCGTACTCATCGATAGTCTGGCCTCGATCGTTCCGCTCGGCATCGGCGCCAAGGAGGGCGGCCAGGCTGGTCTCTTCGAGCTTCTCGGCGCAGGCGCGATGGCAGGACTTTCCCTGAGCCTGGTCAGTCGCATTCGCATCCTGGTGATTGCCGCCCTCGGCCTTCTGGTCATGTTCAGCGTGCAGACCATCGACAATCTCTTGCTGCGCCTGTCACGCAAGCGAGTGCTCGAGCGCAATCGCCATCGAGTCAAAGCGAGCGATGGCGTCGAGGAGTGAGCGCGCCCAGCGAGCGCGCCCAGTGAGCGCCCAGTGAGCGCCCAGTGAGCGCCCAGTGAGCGCCCAGTGAGCGCCCGCTGAGCGCCCGCTGAGCGCGCCCAGAGCCAGGCATGTGCCTAGGGAGCGCAGCAGACCGTGGTCGCGCCAACAGCCGAGGCTTGCCCTGAAATGGGCGGATTCGCGGTGCCTTTGCAGGGCACGGTCTCGCGCCGCTCGAAGCGTGCCCGTGGGCTGATGAGACTCGGCATTTGCACACAGAGTCCGATGCCGGTGTCGGGACCGGAGCAATTGCTGTCGTCGTTGAAGACGTCGATCGTGCCGCAGGTGTCGGTGTTGGGCTGCACGGAGCACTCGCAGACATCGCAGGAGCGCTGATCTTGGAAGTCGTCGAAGATGACTTTGCGCTCGCTGTAGATGCTGTCGACAGGACAGGCGTGCTCGCCCTCTTGAAAGATACACATCGAGGCCTCGAAGAGCGGCGGTGACGCGGCCGCACACGCGCTCTCCCCCTCGCAGCCGCTCGGGTCTAGCTCGGCCACGCAATAGCTGAACTGCTCGGCAAAGCGTGGCGTCTCGAGATTGCTGATAGCCGTGCCTGCGCTGCAGGTGCCTCCCAGGACCACGCCTTCGTTGGTGCGCAAGAGGTCTCGCGTGCGCACGCCTGATTGGATCGGCGTGCACACTCCGGCCTCGAGAGGTTGCTTGAAGCAGCCGACATCGTCGCAGTTGGCAAAGCAGGTCGATAGATCGGCAGACGGCCCATCGCGACCTTCGAGCTGGGCATTGGAACAGGCGAAGTTGCTCGTGTCGCTGCAGCTACATCCGCAGCTACCTCCGGCTTCCAGGTCTTGAAAGCCAATCGTGGCAGCGCCAGCAAAGCCTTCGGGACACACGGGCAGGCTGCCCGCTGCTTGTTGCAACTCGATGGCGGGACCGCTCCAGCCAGTCGGTGCGGTGGCGACGCACTCCTTGTCACCTGCCCCACACAGCACCGGTGGGTTTGCGTCAGGCTCGGTGACGAACACGCTGGCATCGGCAGCGGCTAGCGCACGCTTGCACACGCCGCCGAGACACTGCTCGTCGCTGGCACAGTTGTCCTGGCTCTCGCAGAACTGGGCGTTGCTGGCGGTGCAGGCCAGGCTAGGGAGTGCCAGAGCCCCGGCCAGGAGCGCTAGACCCAGAAGGAATTGCGATTTGATCATCATGGCGCCCTTATCGGCGACCATGGCGGCGGGTTGCGAGAATTCGCGATGTGCCTGGCAGAGCAGGTAAATCCAACACAAACGCCTGCTCAGAGGCCTCTTCCCGGCTAGAGCGGGTGCTCGTCGACCAGATAGCACAGGCAGTCATTGATGACGACCTCGGGCCTGGTACTCATCATGATCGGCGTGAACTCGCGCTTGGCGCAAAGAGTCCCGGCTTCGACATAGAGATAGTCGCTAGCCCTGTCGTCACCGCTCTGGTCGCGGGCGATGAGGGGCAGCGATTCGCCCTCGCACCAACCGAGGACTTCGCCGCGCGGCACGCATTGAAAATTGAAGGCCTCGAGGTCCGCGCGCAGAGCAAGCGAGGTGCTGCGAGACTGTCCTGCGCGCACGAACGCAAGACTCACACCAGCGGCCAGCTCGAAGCGAACCGAGTTGCGATAGACCTGCACCGCTTGCGTGGGTGCAGCCGGCAGCTCTTCGGCTTCGAGGTAGGCACACAATCCTCTATAGGCAACTTCGTCGGCCTGTGGCGCGCCCGCTTGGCCACACTCGATGACCACCGAGGGGCAGCGATCCACCTGCGCCTCGATCAAGGTGCCGAGATGAAGTTGATTGAGCACAGCCCGCGCCGTGAAGAACTCGACCAGAGCAAGACTGGCGGGTCTGGTGTCGACGAGAACGCCGTAGGCGGGATTGTGGCCGCTGTTGTTGTGCACATCGATCAGCGCTTCGGGATCCGCACGGCGCAGCAGATCGAGAAGCTCACTGGCCAGGGCGCCATTCGCGTCGTCGGGCGGCTGCACAAAACACCTATTCAGATCGTTGCGCCCGGCTACCACTCGGCTCGGCGGCAACGTGCGCGCAGCCTCGACGGCGCCGATGAAACACATGGCACGACGCGCCGGTGTGCGCCCCTCCTGCAGGTAGCGATGGAGAGCATTGATGCCAGAAGGTTCATTGCCGTGTAGCAAGACCGATAGCGCGCGCGCTGGTAACTCCTCCGGACCGGGTAGCCAGAGCAGACTTGGCCCACGCAATTCGGCAAGCCACGTCTCAACCGAGTCAGGCGGCGTGGGCGCGTGCAGGATGGCAATGCTCAATTGTTCTGCTCCGGCCCTAGCGGCCCCAAAGGGTCCAGGGGCCAGGTGTGGACCGCTTGCCTGGTGCAAGAGAGCTGGTAATAGCGGGCCACCATGTCGCTCAGCACTTGCTTGCGATCGCCGTGCAGCTCGTGACGACGCGTGTACTCGAGCTGCCAGGCAGCGCCCGTCTGGCCATTTTGCAAGCGACCGTGGATCGGCGCCAGGTAGTGAGTGCACTCGTCTCGATCGATGCCGGCCTCGAGCAAACCCTCCTGCGCCAATGGCAAGAGGGAGCCGACCAGCTCACGGGCCACTCTCTGCACAGGCTTGCCATCCGCGTCTGGCCACCAGAGCTTGGCATCCAGGCCATCCTGCGCGGCTCGATAGAAGCCGCTGTGGGCCAGATCGAAAGGCAGCAGGCTTTCGGGGGCACGAGAGCGCATGGCGTAGACCAGCCCCAGGCACAGGGCGCTGTTGGCCAGCATGTCGCGCACGGTAGGGCCGGCTGGCAGCGCGCGCAGCTCGATGCGAACATGAGCGCCGTCGGCCGGATCGTAGACCGGGCGATTCCAAGTCCACACCGTCGAGTTGTGCAGACGCAGCTCGTGCAGACCGGGAATCTCACCGGCGGCGATGGCCGCCATGGGATCCTGCGCGTGGCACTCGGGCAAGAGCGGCTCGTGCTCGTCGATCTCTCGTTCGAAAAGCTCTTCAATGCCACCTGTGAGCCAATCGGAGCCAAAGGCCACCCGCGAGGGCGAGTGCGCGCGATCCGGATCGCTGGCATCGCTTCGGCTGTCGACGGCCTTCTTGAAGAGTGCGACGCGCGTCTCGTGCCACAGGCGCCTGCCCAGGAAGAAGGGCGAATTGCCCGCTACGGCCAACAGAGGCGCGGCGATGAGCTGGGCGGCGTTGTAGGTGTCGCGGTATTCGTCGGGCCGAACGCGCAGGTGCAGCTGCCAGGATGTGGCGGCGCCTTCCGGTGTCACGTGCGGCATGTGCAGATCGATTGGTTCCGGACCATTGATGCGCAGCTGAAACTCGGAGGCTCGCCGAGCACGCAGTGCGGCATCGAGCGCTCGATAGCGGGGAAGATCCGTCATGACCTTCGGGTCGAGATCGCGCAGCTCGAGAGTAGGAAGAATACCTATAGGCATTGCTCGAACGCCGAGCGGCGAGCCAGCCGCGCGCAGTCGCAGCAGAGCGGCGTCGATTTGCTCCTCGAGGTGCGTGAAGGGCCGCCCAGCCAAGGCTCCATAGGGCGCGTTGAGCTCGACGTTGAACTGATTGAGCTCGTAGCTAAAGAGAGGATCGGCGAGATGTTGCAGCACCTCGTGGTTGGCACAGGCTGGGCCTTGGGCGGCGTCGATGAGATAGAGCTCGAGTTCGGCACCAAGGGTCGCGTCGCCAAGTCCAAAGCCGGGTCGTGCCAGCAGGCTGCGCAGCGCCTGCAGACAGGCTCGCAACTTGTCTCCGAAGGCCTGCTGATCCTCGAGGGTGAATGTGCTGTGCTCGACCTTCGTGCCCATCGCCGACCAGTATAGGCCTGGCTCGGGAAAGTCGCACCTCGGGGCTTGCGCAAGACTTACGCGCCGACGCGCCCCGCGACCGTGCACAAGCCAAGCGCCTGCCAAGCACCGAAGCAAGGCTCTGAGCGCCTGGCCAGCGCATAACGGGCACGAGGCGCTTTACCAGTGCCGGCATCACTAGTAACAAGGGCATCATGACGGTCGTACTCGACGAGCTCGTGACGCTGCTGGCCCTCGAGCGGCTGGAGCACAATCTGTTTCGCGGCCAGAGCCAGGACCTTGGCTGGGGCTTGGTATTTGGTGGTCAGGTTCTCGGCCAAGCGCTGAGCGCGGCGGTGCAGACCGTTCCCGCCGACCGACAGGCCCACTCCCTGCACGCCTACTTCCTGCGACCCGGGTTGGCAAACAAGTCGATCATCTACGACGTCGATCGCATTCGCGACGGATCGAGCTTCACCACGCGTCGCGTCGTCGCCATTCAGGATGGTCGACCGATCTTTAGCTTGAGCGCATCCTTTCAGCTGCGAGAACCGGGCTTCGAGCACCAGGCCAGCATGCCGGTGGTTCCAGGCCCCGATGGTCTCAAAAATGAGGTCGAGATATGGCGTGAAAAGCTCGATCGCATCCCGAGCAAACTGCACAGCCGCGCATTGGCCGAGCGTCCCATCGAGATTCGCGCCGTCGATCCCGTGGATCCTCTCACGCCTGAAGCCAAGGAGCCCCACCACAACGTCTGGGTGCGCGCTTGTGGCGAGCTGCCAGACGACCCTGCCCTGCACCAGTATTTGCTGGCCTACTGCTCTGACTTTGCCTTCATGACCACGGCGATGCGCCCACACCGCAAGACCTGGCTCGATCCGAAGATGCAGGTAGCCTCCATCGATCACGCTATGTGGTTTCACCGACCCGTGCGCATGGACGACTGGCTCCTGCACAGTATCGACAGTCCTTCGGCCTCCGGCGCCCGTGGGCTGGTGCGCGGCTCCTTCTTTACGCGCGATGGCCAGTTGGTCGCCTCCACCGCTCAGGAAGGCTTGTTTCGGGAGCGCTCGATTTCGCCGTCGAATCCCTAGCGATTTTTTTGAATCTCGCCGTCGTCAGCAGATAGTGTCGTCCTTGACGGTGAATGGAGAATATCGGATGCGCCTAGCGACACTTGCAGTTCTGGTATTGGCCACAAGCAGCTGTGGCAACCGGCAAAATCCCATCTACTGCGATGAGCAGAGCGACTGCTCGCATCTGCGCGGCAAGTCCTTCTGCGATGTCGATGCCCTCTTGCCCGGCACCGAGCTCACCAACACCTGCGTGGCGCCACCCGAGGGCGAGCAGTGCAACCGGGCCCAGGCCTGCACCAGCCCGACTCGAGCCCACTGCTCGGATCTGAGCGCGGGCGCCATGGGCACCTGCGTGGAGTGCACCCTCGATGAGCACTGTGAATCGGGCTGCGATCTGGAGACCAACACCTGTTTGCCACCCATCATTCCCTGCGAGCCGGGCGCAGCAGGCGATGCCGATTGCGTCAGCGCCGACGCGGATCGTCCCTACTGCGCGGCCACTGATACCTGCGCGCCCTGCGCACTCTCCGAGCACTGCAGCGAGCTGGCAGCGCCGGTTTGCGACCAAATCGACTTTAGTTGTCGCCCGTGCCTGGCCAATGCCGAGTGCGGATCCCTGTACTGCCAGGACGATACCGGCGAGTGCGCTGACACCAGCACCCTCATCTACGTGGCCACCGATGGCACGGGCAATGCCTGTACCCAGATCGCGCCATGCGACCGTTTCAGCACGGCGCTTGGTAAGGTTAGCGCCGACCGCCAGCGCATCATCGTGGCAGCTGGCGACTACGCCGAGGAACTCGACATCAAGGATCTGAACGTCGAAATCGTCGGTATCGGCACGGTCCGCATCACGCCCGTGCTCGGAGATGGCAAGAACGCCATCAAGATCACCGGCAACTCGACGGTGCTCATTCGTGACATCGAGATCAGGCCATCCTCCGCCGTTGCGACCACCGATGCCGTGCGCTGCGATGGATCGAGCGCATCGCTGACCCTCGAGCGCACTAGCATCTTCGAGTCGCGCGACCTTGGCATTCAGGCCATCGACTGTCGCCTGACCCTGCGCGAGAGTCAGCTCATCGGCAATGGTGGTGGTGCCCTGAG
>JAHEAK010000059.1 GCA_024642805.1 Kofleriaceae bacterium
TCTGTCCGGCCAGACAAATACTCCTTATTATTCCAGCATCTTACGCCGCTAAATCAGTGTGTCCCCCGGCGAGTTATGCGTGACAGGCACGCCCTCCCCGCGCGGCAGGGTCACTCGAAAGATCGTGCCCTCACCGGGCTCGCTCTCGACGGAAATCTCGCCGGCGTGTCGCTCGACAATGCCGTGCACGATCGACAAGCCCAGGCCCGAGCCCTCGCCGACATCCTTGGTCGTGAAGAAGGGATCAAAGACTCGGCTCATGACCTCGGGAGTCATGCCTTGCCCGTTGTCGGCAATGCTGACCTGGACGCGATCGCTGCCGAGGGCGCTGGTGGTCACGGTGACGGTTGCTTCGCCACGCCCTGCGACAGCTTGGGCAGCATTGCTGAGCAAGTTCATGAAGACCTGATTGAGCTGACCTGCATGACCGACGACGCGACCGACATCCTCGTAGTTGCGCTCGACAACGATGTTCTTCTTGTACATGTGACGCAGGAGTTCGAGCGAATCGTCGAGGCTGCGGTTGAGATCGACCTCGACCACGCTCTCCTCGTCGGTTCGTGAGTAGTTGTGCAGAGCTTGCACGATGGCCTTGGTGCGATCGGCCCCGCGTTGCACGACTCGAATCATGTCCTTCACATCGGCGGCGGCTTCGCGTCGCACCTCGGCGTCTTCGGCGTCGAGCTCATCGATGGCCTCGCCCAGTGGGCCGACCGTGTTGACGATCGCGTTGACCGGGTTGTTGATCTCATGGGCAATACCAGCGACCAACTGACCGATGGACGCCATCTTCTCGGATTGCACCAGTTGGTCCTGGGCGCGTGTGAGCTTCTCGAGGGTCTCGGCGAGCTCGCGGTTCTTCTTGGCGAGATCCGCCGTACGACGCTGTACAGCTCGTTCTAGATCCAGATTGACCTCTTCGGTGGAGCGCAACTTCTCGCGCAGCGCTCGACGCATTTCCTCGAGCGCGAAGGTAAGTCGCCCGACCTCGTCGCCTTCGCCACCCGAGCTCACCGGTTCGGCAAGCTCACCGCGAGCCATGCCATCCGCGCGCACCTCGAGCCGACGAATGGGCTTGACGAACTGTGCCACGGTAAGGATGACGATGCCGCTACAGGCCCCAAAGAGGACTAAGAAGAACACCAACAGCTCTCGGAGCGGCCGAACCAGCGATGGCCCTCGACCGCGATAGTTGGGATAGAAGACCGCCACCGAGCCAAGATCGAGAGCCTGGTCGTGCCACTGCACCTGCAGGCGACCACGACGCCCTGTAAGGGAGTGCGCCCGCAGGGCAATGGTGGAGTCACTTGGCAGCTGCATCTCGGCTAGCGCGTACCAAGGCAAGAGGGGCGTACCCAGCGGGCCACCGCCATAGGCGCGCACCTCGCTCTTGTCGGCGCTCGGCAAGAAGAAATAGACGGCACTGGAATCGAGGCCCTTGGTGCTCACCTTCTCGAGCACGGCCTCCACGCTGTGAGGAGTGGGCGCGTACTCGCTGGCGGCGACGGCGCCCTGTACTTCGGAGCGAACCCAGGCCAGACCCAAATCCGCCTGCGTGGCCGTGAACTTGGTGACCAGGTTCTTGTACTGAATGAATCCCCAAAACAGCGCTAGCCCGACCGCGAAGAACACCATGCCGCCAAAGGACATCAGGAGCTTTGCGCGCAAGGTAAGCGCCGTGCGAATCGCGCGCACCGGCAAGCGATGGCGCAGGGTCAGGTGATCGAGGAGCGGCCGGATGATCTCCCGGTGCCAGAGCGCCTGGTACAGAGATGTGCCAACCGCGATAACGACCACCGTTCCAAAGATCAACACGGCGTCGTCGCTCTCGAGGTGCCAACGATCCTTGGCGACGATCACGGCCAGGACCGCGGTGCTCAGCCACAGACTCCAAAAGCTCAAGGCCAGGCGATAGGGCAAGCTCTGCGCGCCCTTGTAGACGCCGGTGGCAAGAGTGTCGCCCTTGTTGCGATCCCCCTGCACCTCCAGATAGTCATCAATGCTGCGTCGGGCGCGAGTGGCATGCACGTACATGCCGATGGCCGTCACACCGAAAGCGATGGGCATGTACAGCTGCATGCTCAAGTACTGCTCCATCGTGATCGGTAAGAAGAAGTAGGCGAAGGCCGCCACAGAGGCCATGGTTGCCCCGATGCTGACGATGCTCACCAAGGTGAGTGATCGAAAATAGCCGTCGGCAAAACAGCGCACGGTGCCAACGCCAGCGAAGAGGCGGCGCCGAAAACGATCCATCAGGAACTGCAACCAGATCGCGCGACCGAGGTTGGCGAGAAAGGCGTGAAAAGTACCGATCGCCGCAAGCTCGAAGGCCCGCTCCGACTCCCAACCAGCGTACTCGACCAGGAAGAGGCCGTGCGCAGCGACCACCATGCCCCACAAGACCGTGCGCAAGCCAAGGGCACGCAAGGGGATGCGCCACAGGTTGTGGTAGGCCTTCAGGGCGATGTTCTCTGGGAGGCGCTCACCCCTCCGCTTGAGCAGGACAGCCTGGTACAGCGGCCGCAGCCAGGCATAGGAGAAGGCCGCCCAGATGAGCTGCGCCCCGATCAGCACGGGAATGGCGATGCGCAGGAGCATGTCCTTGTCCCTCACTTCGTCGCCAAACAAACCCAAGAGGGGTACGACGACCACGAGGATCTCCGCCAGCATGAACACGAAGGCTGGCACCACCAGGTGGCGTTTGAAGCCGATCGCCTGGCCGTCCGAGGAGGAGCCCCCGAGGATGTCGTCGGAGGAGGACATGGTGCCAGTGTATCGCAAGGCCCGGCCCAGGTCGTATGATCGAGGGATGGCTTGCGGTGGCAAAATCCTTTCGGCCTCGTTGGCCTTGGCAGCCCTGTGCGCCGCATCCCTCGCGCATGCACAAGAGTTCCCCGCTCCGACCGACCGCAACTACACCATCGATGTCTACCTCGGTTCGGCGATCGGCTCGCCGCGCATCATCGGCATGGGCGGCACCGGCACCGCCACGGCGGAGGGCTCATCGGGCATGTTGGCCAACCCGGCCTCGCCGGCCGTGCGAGCGACGACCTCCAACGATACCTGGGATTGGGACTGGCATCTGGACTCGCAGAACGCCGCCCCTGGCCTCGACGAAGACAATAACGGCATCAAGACCGAAGGAGGCAGGAGCTTCAACCCAAGCGCCACCTTCGGTGCGGCACTGCAGTACCGATCGTGGGGCCTTGGCTTCACCGGCATCGGTCAGCGCACGGAGCTGGCGCTTGGCAACGACGAGTTCATCGACAGTGAAGCACTGACCACTCGCCTGGCCCTCAGTCACTCGCTCTTGTCCAGGCAGCTGGTCGTGGGTGTGGGCATCAAGACCGTGTCACTCACCGTCAGCAACGAGGCCGCAAATGGCGATCAGCAAGCCCTGCTCGAGCTCGCGGGTACCGGCATCGAGAGCGGCGTGGTCTGGAAGCCTGCGAGCAAGAGCTGGCGGGCGGGCGCCGCCCTGAGCATTCCCGTCATTTCCGATAGCAGCAACACGGTCGAGAACTGCGATCCACTCGACTGCGCTGGCTACGTTCTGCCAGCGAAGATCAAGGTGCCGTGGCAAGCGAGCCTCGGCTTTGCGTCGCGGCAAGCTCCGTCGGCGTGGAATCAAAAGGTGCATTCGCACTGGCGCGATGAGAAGGCCTTGCTGTGGGCGACCGATCTCGTCATCACCGGCACCACCCATCGAGGCGCTGGACTAGAGGCCTTTGGGCAGCACATGCTGCAGCCTTCCGGGCGCACCGTCGATCTCTCGGTGCGCGCGGGCGTCGAGTACGAGTGGTACCCGGGCCGCTTGCGAGTTCGCGGCGGCAGCTACTACGAGCCGGGACGCTTTCGCGATCCCGAGGGCCAGGACATCGAGGGACGCCTGCACATGACCCTTGGCTTCGAGTGGCGATTTTGGAGCTTCCACTTTTGGGACGATCCGTACCGCTTGCAGCTCGGCTTCACTGCAGACGCTGCCTCCAACTTCGGCAACGCCGGCTTCTCCTTTGGCTTTTGGCACTGATGCCAGAGCCGGCGCCGCTTGGACGCTCCAGGCAGCAGGGAATTCGAAAGAGGCGGCGCATGGCCTCAGAAATTTGAAGCGAGCGCCAGCTTCTTCACACTGGATTCACGCACTTGCGCAGCCTCCCCGCCTGGCCCAGTCCTTGAAGTGTTCTCGCCACATGCGCTCCATCCTCCTGTCCCTTCTGGCCTTCACTCTCCTGCCGCTCGCTGGCTGCAATCTCTACTTCAGCGGTGGCGACGATCCGGATCCTTGCCAGGACTGGGGCGGCGCCGGCCAAGCCCCGCCTGCGCAACTGCTCCGCGACCCGAGCTCCGGCATCTGCCAGGACTTTGGGTATACCCAGCCTCCTTATCCCTGTGACGGCGTCTGTGGTCCTTGCGTGTATCCTGCAGGCACCGAGAATCCGAGTGGCGGCCAGACAGACACTGGCACCGTAACACCAGGCAACACCGATAGCGCTGGCGCCCCCGCGGATCTCAGCGATCAAGCTGCCATGCCTTCGTGGGGCTACTGTCAGAGCTTCTGCACCGGTCTGGATGAGAACAGCTGTCTCGGCACGGGTGGCTGCCAGGCGATTTACGACAACGATGCCACGGGCGTCGGCGCCGGCCAATACCGCGAGTGCTGGCAGACGGACTTCTCCGGTCCTCCCGATGTGCAAAGCTGCGAAGGTCTCGATGCCTACACCTGCTCGCGCCTGGACAGCTGCATCTCGGTTCACGAGTTCCCTTGCGACGCTGGCGCGGAGAGCGACGCACTTACCCCGCCTGAATGCGAAGCCAACTACTTCATCGCTTGCCACAACGAGCCAGCCATCGACGATGGTTGCTATAGCGACCTCGACTGCGGGCAAGGCTCATCTTGCAATGCCGACGAGCTGTGCTTGCCACCACCATCCAATGGCCCTTGTCCTGGCGACTTCGGCTGCGACGTGCCAGCAGTTTGCTACGGCTACTGCGTGCCAGACACCGACCCAGGGCAATGCGATGGCGTGGTTCTGTGTGACGCGCTGCCACCCACCTGCCCCGAGGGAAGCACCCCTGGCATCGGTGCCAGTGGCTGCTGGACCGGGCAATGCATCGACCTGAGCCTGTGCCCACAGGCCTCGTGTGGTGACATCGTTGGCGAGGCCATGTGTATCGCCAGGGCCGACTGCAGCCCGTACTATGTTGGCATCGATTGCACCTGTGACGCCAATGGCTGCGACTGCGCCGACTGGGCTTACGACAGCTGCAACCAGCAATAGCGAGCCCCGCAAAGCGTCGAGCAAGTGCCAGTCCGTGGGGGCTGGCATTTGTCGTTTAGGGCCCCAGGAGCTACATTCGCGCGCATGAACGGGAACTCCCTACTAGCTTGTGCAAGTGCGCTTCTCCTCACTCAACTCGCAGCAGCGTGTGAGAAAGAAAAGGACCAGGCCAACGACAATTCGGCCAACAAGAGCGGCGCCTCGCGGCCCGTCGTTACGCCCGAGCAACTGGTACCGCCCAAGGCCAGCGACCTGGCCGCGTACACCGAAGGACTCACGGGCGAAGGTCAGCTCATGGTGCGCTTCACCACCACCGAGGGCATCATCAACTGCGAGCTCTTCGAAAAGGGCGCTCCGCTGACGGTCGCCAACTTCGTCGGGCTCGCTCGCGGCCTACACCCCTTCAAGGACAACAAGGGACAGGTGGTCAAGCGTCCCTTCTACGACGGTCTGATCTTTCATCGCGTCATTCCCAAATTCATGATCCAGGGCGGCGATCCACGCGGCACCGGTCAGGGCGGGCCCGGCTACCAGTTCGCAACCGAAGTCAGCGGCGACCTGCGCCACGACCGGCCGGGCATCTTGTCGATGGCAAACGCCGGCCCCAACACCAATGGAAGCCAGTTCTTCATCACCGAAGAAAAGCAACCACGCCTCGATGGCGGCTACAACGTCTTCGGCGCATGCAAGGAGATTGACGTCGTCGGCAAAATCGCCCGCGTCGACCGCGCTGGCGAGCGCCCGCGCACCGATGTAGTCATGGAGAAGGTCGAAATCTTCCGGGACAACTTCGCCAACTACGAGACTAAGCCTTTTACTGAATAATCGCTCCAGGGGCTGGCCTAGCGGGCTTTTCTCGCATGGCCGCCGACCGCGATCTTAGAGGATCAGCTGGCCCATGATCTCGTGGGCTGGCGCGGCAATGACTTCCAGGGCGAGGAGCTTGCCGCCAGCCCTGCGCTCGGCGGCCTCGGCGGCTGCCTGCACGTCGTCAAGCTCTCCGGTCATAGTGAAGAAGGCTTTGCCCATGATGCCGACGCCGAGGCGCACATCGCGCACGATGACCTCAGCCTCCTTGCACGCGCCGTCCATGGCGTCGAGCAACGAGCAAATCGTATTCGTCTCGATGATGGCCGCGCTCAGGATGACATCCGAGGTCCAGCCCGCCCCGTTGCAGCCCTCAGGCACATGCGGCCAGAGTGCTTGATGGGCCATCGGCAAAAAGAGAGAGTCGATCAAGCTCTTGTCCGCGACTTCGCGTGCGACCTGCATCGCCTCTTCCATCTCGGCGACGCCGCCACGCAGGTAGATGAGATGCTTGCCGCCAGAAATCGGCCTCGAAGCCAGGATGTCAATCTCGGTGCGCTTGCAGATGGCGTCGGCGACGCGCACGCCACGGGCGATGTGCTGTAGCTCGAGGACGCCGAGCGCCGGACTGTTGTCGAACTCCGCCACGATTATACGAAGCGAAACGACTCTTTGAGGGTGCAGCGACGCTCGCGGGTGAAGTGCACGGCGGTCGTGAGACCTTCACCCGTGGGACTGGCGATGGTGAAGGAGGTGTAGCCCTCCCCTCCGAGCCCAAGCCCTGCCAGGCAGGCGTCGTTCTTGACGAAGATCGAGCAATTGCACACACGAGCAAAGGCCGACATGTTGTCGACGTTGGTGGAGTGCATGGTGGCCGTGTGATGGAAGCCGTGCTCGACGCGAACCGCAGCCGCCATGGCGTCAGTGACGTTGGCAACGCGCACCATCGGCAAGACCGGCATCAAGAGCTCGTGCTGAACGAAGGGGTGGCTCTCGTCGACCTCGCACAGAAGAACTCTCAGATCCGATCCGTGCCCTCGCAGGCCGATCTGCGCGCCAATCAGAGCCGCATCCTTGCCCACCCAATCCTTGTTGACGCCCTCGCCACTGAGAACCACGCTCTCGAGCTCGCGCACTTCCTTGCTGCTTAGGAGAAGTGCCCCCGAGTTACACAGGTTGCGCTTGAGTTCATCGGCGATGGAATCGACGGCGATGATCTCCTTTTCCGCAATGCACACAATGTTGTTGTCGACCGAGGCGCCGCGAATGATGGCGCTGGCGGCCTTCTTCAGGTTGGCGGTCTCATCGACCACTGCGGGCGGATTGCCTGGCCCAGCGCCGATGGTCTTCTTGCCAGACTTCATCGCCGCCGCGACGACACCGGGGCCGCCGGTCACGACCACCAGGCGAGTGAGCTTGTGCTGAAAGAGAGTGTTGGCCGACTCGATGGTTGGCTCCTCCACCGAGACCAGAAGGTCGCGGGGACCGCCGACACCCATGATGGCCTCGTTGAGCAGGTGCACCAGCCAGTTGCATACGCGGCGCGCGGCCGGATGGACGTTGAAGACCACCGAATTGCCACCGGCGATCATGCCAATGGCGTTGCACAGCACGGTCTCCGTCGGATTGGTGCAAGGTGTGACCGCGAGGATCACGCCGTAAGGCGCTCGCTCGGTCAGCATCAGACCATCGTCGCCAGTGAAGGCGACGGGCCGCAAAATCTCGGTGCCCGGCGTCTTGCGAATGACGAGATCAAGCTTGGCGATCTTGTCGTCGACCCGGCCCAGGCCGGTCTCCGCTACCGCATACTCACAGAGTTCGCGAATGTGACGCCGGCTGACCGCGCGCATCGCGCCGACCATGGCCTCCCGCAGGTTCTTGCTGGTGCGCTCGTTGGCCTCGAAGCCGCGCCAGGCTGCTTGCGCAGCGGCATCCGCGTCGGCGTAGATACCCAGGCTACCCTTGGGAATCTGCGCCGCCGTTGCCTTGGCCGCGATCGGTGCCGAGGGCGCCGGCGCGGCTGGCACGTTGCCTAGACGCGCAACGACGCGCTCGACGATTTCGGCAATACGAGCGTCATCCATTGCTGCCACGAGAACCTCTTACTTGTTGTACGTCTGCTCGCCACCGAGCTCGACTTGATCGACGATCGCCATGATGGTGGCGTCGATGGGTCGATTGTTGGTGACTTCCGTTTGTCGGGCCGAGCTGCCGGAGGCGTAAAGGACCACTTCGCCGACGCCAGCACCGACGGCGTCGGCGGCGACGATGGGCTTGCCCGTGACCACGCCGCTCCCGTCGCAGGCTGCCACCAAGAGGAGCTTGAGCCCCTCTAGCGTGGTCTCCTTGCGGCTGGCAACGACGGTACCGATTACCTTGCCGAGGACCATCGGTCCCTACTTGCCGTCGCCCTGGCGACCAAGAGGCAGCGATGCATCGATGTTGGCGTGTGGACGTGGGATGACGTGCACCGACACAACCTCGCCGACGCGCTCCGCAGCGCGCTGACCGGCTTCGGTGGCGGCCTTCACGGCTGCCACATCACCGCGGATGATAGCGGTCACGTAGCCGCCACCGGTCTTCTCGTAGGACACGAGCTCGACCTTGGCCGCTTTGACCATGGCATCGGCCGCTTCGACCATGCCAACAAAACCTTTTACTTCGATCATTCCAAGCGCGTCTGCCATTTGCTTATTACTTTCTCTAATCGGCACCACGAAGGCACCATGGTTCGGGGGCTAAAAAACTTATCGGCTCTCTTCGACGCCAACCACTTTGGCCAGCGCGCCGGTGGCGGCTTCGGCCGCAGCATCAATTTCGGCCTCGGGGCCTGCCATGTACAGACGGCCAAAGGCGCCGTAGGGGGTGATGTTGACCAGCGAGACGTTCGCGGCCTTCTCGGCCTCGTTGGCGGCCAGCACGATGTAACCAGCAGGCGTGGTCTCGAGGATGAAGAGGGAGTCGCCAGGCAGCACCATCATACCGGCCGAGTTGCGATTGATGATCTGCGCCTGATAGGCCTCGACTGAGCGGATGATCTGATTGGTCACCGCCTTGGGCTTGATGCGGCCGCTCTCTTTTAGCTGCAAGTGCTCGAGCACCGTGCTGCCGGCTTGCAGGACCTCACCCTGATCGTGGTCGTGCACTTCGAGCAGACCAAAGGCGCGCTCCACCACCTGCACGGCGGGCTGCACTTTGGTGGCCTTCAGAGCGGCGTCCGTGACCTGATTGATGGCGATGCCAGGAGCAATCTCGATCCACAGCGACGCCTGCCCGGGAACGGGCAAAAAGCCTCGCGCTGTTTTGCCAATGAAGGTCGCCAGCTGCGGCTGCAGCTGATCGAGGAAGACATAGGTCCGTAGCGTGATGGACATTTTCCCAGGGAACCTATCACGCTGATTTAGCAGAGGTAAAGCTGGCGGGCCGCCATTGATTCAGCTTCGAGCCTCAGTCGGGGGCTGAGGCGCTTGGCTGCGATATCGCCGGCTCCGATCCGCCGCTGCTGGCGCTCTCCGCCGGGGCTTGGCTCGCACATTCCATAACGGCGGTGTCGAGGAAGGAGCGCATCTCGTACATCTGCTCGGCGCTCATGCCCTGGCCGATGAAGACAGCCCCGTAAACGAAGGCCGCCATGACCATGGCCGCGGGCATCAGCGCCCATCCCCACGGAGCGCTGCCCAGACTCATCTGCGCCAGGCCCAAGACCAGACCGCCGAGGCCGATCATCAGCAAGAGACCATAGATGGCCATGAAAGCCGTCCACACATTGGGATGCGGGCTGAAGCGCCCGTGCAGACGCACGGCATCCTCCTCTTCGCGGATCTCGATATTGAGATAGGGAGACCAGAGGTGTCGCGCCGACTCGCGCACCTGCAGCACGGCGTGCTTGCGAAATACCTGCCCCTGGCACACGGGTGTTCCGCGCAGGAGTTGGCGCTGCAAGGACAGAAGGATCAGACTGGCGCTCGGCACGTCGACGTCGAAGAGAGGTCGCATTCGCGGGCGGCGCATTCTACAAGAGTAGTGGCAAATCGCTCGAAGGTGGCGCGCTTGCTTGGCGCGCGAGCACAAAATATCCGGCAAAATTTTCTGTTCGCGGGATACGCGAGTACGCGCCCTACTTCTTCAGGCCGATATAGCCCATGTGCACCCCGCCGGCTTGTCCATCGCGGCGATAGGAGAAGAAGCGATCGGGATTGCACATGGTGCAAGGCGGCGTGTCATCGATGTGTGCGGGCAAGACGCCGATGGCTTCGAGCTGCGCGCGCGTGGCGACTCGCAGATCGATGTGCTTCTTCTTGGGGCCGTCGACGATGAGCCCTTCGACACCGGGAAAGGCCTCCGCGAAGGCGCTCACGACTTCGTCGCCGACCTCGAAACAACAAGGGCCGATGGAGGGCCCGAGAGCCACACGTATGTCTTTGACCTGAGCACCGGCCGAGATCATTTCGTTGGCCACGTTGACGGCCACGCGCCCGACGGTTCCGCGCCAACCGGCATGAGCTGCCCCGCACACGCGCGCCCCTTGGTCCGCGAAGACCAGGGGAATGCAGTCGGCAGCGAAGGCGCCCAGCACTTTGCCTGGCAGCGTCGAGACCAAACCATCGAAGTTTTGCTCGTCACGAACCGGTTGCCCTACCCGCCAGACATCGGTGCCATGCACGTGCTTGGTGACGACCAGATCTTCAAAACGAAAACCGCCGTGCTCGGCCACCAGCTGGCGATTGCGCTCGATATTGGCCGGATCGTCGCCCCAGCGATGGCCAAGGTTCAGCGACTCGCGCTCGGCGCTTGAGACTCCTCCCGTGCGCTCAGGAAAGCCGTGCCAGAACACCTCGCTGGCTATGAGCGGGCTTTGATAGAGGCGAATCTGTCCGTGCACTTTCATCGCCGACAAGGCTAGCTTCCCGCGCGCAAGGCGTCGAGTACGGTCTGGATGTCTTCGGGAAGTGGACTGTCAAAGGACAGCTCCTCGCCGGTGATCGGATGCTTGAAGCTCAGATGCGCTGCGTGCAAGGCCTGGCGACCAAGCTCTTCGGCCATGGCCTTGAGCTCAAGCAAGCGGGGGGCACGCGAATATGTCGGGTCACCCAAAATCGCATAGCCTGAGTCCGCGCAGTGCACACGGATCTGATGGGTGCGCCCCGTGTCGAGCTGCAAGCGCAGGAGGCTGGCCCGTGTGCCGAAACGCTCGAGCACTTCGTAGCGCGTGACCGCCCGCTTGCCGGTCTTGACCTTGGACGAGAACTTCTTGCGATTGCTCTTGTGTCGTCCGTAGAGGGTGTCGATCACGCCGCCCGAAGCTTTGGGACCTGATACCGCGATGGCCAGGTATTGCCGCTTGTGTGTCTTGTTGCGGAAGCCATCGGCTAGCACCTGATGAGCAGCATCGTGCTTGCTGGCCACCAGAATACCGGAGGTGCCTTTGTCAATGCGGTGCACGATGCCGGGACGAAGCTCGCCGCCAATGCCGCTGAGGTCTTTGCAGTGGGCCAAGAGGGCATTGACCAGGGTCTTGTCGGGATGACCTGGCGCGGGATGCACGACCATGCCCGCTACCTTGTCGATGACGATCAGGTGCGAGTCCTCGAAGAGGACCGTGAGCGGGATATCCTGGGCAAGCGTGACGGTCTCGACAGGCGGCGGTTGTCGAACCGTGAGCTCATCCCCTGGGCTCATCTTGGTGCTGGTCTTGACCACCTTGCCGGCCAGGGTGACCAGGCCCTCATCAATCAGTCGCTTGATTTGAGAGCGACTGAGACCGAGCTTGGTGTGTTCGACCAGGAAGTGATCGACGCGAATCCGCGGCGCGCCGCTGCTGCCCTCGGGCCCGCCTGCGTAGATGTGATGACTTACCAAATCTTCGACTTGACGTGCCCCTTGGATTTGACGAGCACGTCCACCAGGGCAAGGTCATAGATGCCTTCAGAAAAAATCTCAGGCGTGACGCGGCTCTTGAAAAGCTCGCGGCCCTCCTCGATCTCTTCCGACATCACATCAAAGAGAGTGTCATTCGCGATGCCTTCCAAAATCTTAGCCTCGTGATAGAGAGTAAGGTCGGATGCAATCGCTCGCGCAAGCTGTCGCGCACGCTTGGACTTGTCGATAAGGCTAGCCATAACGCAAATCGTATGACCGCCGGCTTTGGGCGGTCAAGCGCGTGCCCTCTTTTCGCACCACGCTAGCCGCCCGCGTGGTTATTCGGCGACGCTCTCCTGCCGAGCGGCTCGAAAGCGCGGCAGGTAGGTGTCGAGCACACGCTCCACGTCCAGATGCAAGGCCTTCGCGTACTCGACCACAAAGCCCCGCACATAGACGAGCGCGGGCAGCTCGGCATAGTTTTCCTCTTCGATCGCGCTTAAGTAACCGATGCCGATCTTGCTGCGATCGGCGATCTCGCGCAGGTCGAGGCCCTTGGCCTCGCGAAGTTCACGCAGCACCTGCCCGGAATAGACGGTGGTCTCGTCGACCCGCGGGCGCGAGGGACGCTCTTCGGGCGCAGGCGCGGCACCCACCACCAGGGTCGCCGGCTCGACGCGAGGCGAAGGGATGCCGTCGGGAAAGAGCAAGAGGTCGTTGGCGCGACGCTTGGCGGGATCCATCAGCGTCACATACGCGTCGTCGAGCTTGCGCTGCAGACTGTCGAGGCGGGAGTTGCGATACAGACCGCCGACCACCACCGAGTCCAGGGCGTAGACCTGGCGAATGCGGCGATGGGCGCGCCGAATCGTCTCTTCGCTGGCCGTGGGCTCGACTTCGATCAAGTCATAGAGCGAGTTGCCAGGCGGCGTGTGCTTGTGGGCGCTGTCCAATCCAATGATGCGGCGAGTGAGCTTCTCGACGCACTTACTTGCGCGAGATTCGGGATGCTCGACCAGCAAGGGTCGACGCCGACGCAAGGACACCCAGACGGCGTCGTCGTACTCGACATGGCCGAGGTAGGGCACACTGACGCCAAAGCGTCGCGTGGCGGCCGACGAGATGTCCTTACCGAGTTCCATGTCGCCCTTGGAGCGGGCTAGGTTGAGCACCAGGTGCGGAACCAGGGCCTTCATGTGCTCGCGCAAGGCGACGACTTCTTCGGCCCCTTCCTCGTAGCGGGCCAGACTTCTGGCCAAAATGTCGGATGGCGCGGGAATGCCGCCCTCGAACTCGCGCGCCTCCTCCACGCTCATCTTGCTCAGATGCCCAAGCTCAGTGCGACGAAGCTTGCGGACGAAGGAAGCCTTGATAAAGCGATAGCTCATCTCGACGGCCGTCGGTTCCGCCGTGGTCACGACAATCGCATTGTCGGCATCTAGGAAAAGATCGAGCACGTTCTCTTGCGTGCCGGGCGAGAGGTCGAGGACCACGTAGTCGGCCTCGAGCTTGCGAATCTGACCGCGCAGGCGCTCGACCTGCTCGATGCGTGGATTGGCAGCCCAGGCAGGATCCGCCTCTCCCGTGATGATGCGCAGGTTGGTGATGAGGGTTGGGCACAGAAACTCGGCGAGCTGTGCGGTATCGCTGGCAAAGAATCCCGCCAGCGTTCGGCTCGGTTCGCTCATACCAACGAAGGAGTGCAGAGTCGGGCATCCGAAAGCTGCGTCGATGAGCACCACCTTCTTGCCGAGAGTGGCCAGGAAGACGCCAATATTGGCAGCTACCATCGACTTGCCCGTGCCGCCCTTGGCGCCGGCGATGGCGATGACGCGTGGCTTAGCCATGGTGGTGGCTCCCCTCAGATCGATACAGGTTCGGTTTCACAGCGGCCAGAACCTAACACCATTGGGTGGGAATGCTACTGTGGGGGCGCTTTGAACGTACTGGCAATCTCATCGCTGCTGGCGGCGCTGGTCATTCTGGCCATTGGCGTGTCCGTGCTGCTGCGCGATCGTACTCGCAGGACCTATACCTCCTTTGCGGCCTTTTCCTTCATGGTCTCGGCCTATCACCTGTGCACCTTCATCGCCATGGTCACAGCCGAACCTATGGTC
>JAHEAK010000613.1 GCA_024642805.1 Kofleriaceae bacterium
TCGCGATCGCGGCAAGATGTACATCGCCACCCAGGGCCATCTGAAGGCAAGCCCTGATGCCCCTGCCCTCGGCTTCACCCAGAGCTACAGCCAACACCGTCGCTACCTGAGCAGCATCAAGATCAACCACAAGCACAACCTGACCATGCACATGGATCTGGGCGCGCGCACCTCGATGATCTGGCCGGCCTTGAGCAAGAAGTACAAGCTGCCGACCATCCCTGTGAGTGCCGATCTGATCGACGAGTTCGGCACCAAGCGCAAAGTCTCGAGTGGAACCATGGCTGGCATCGTGACCGCCGGAAAGACCGAGACCAATGCCATCCTCATGCTGCCCTACGACGATCGGCGCCTCGAACCAGAGGATCTCGACGGCGTCATCGGCCAGAATTTCTTCTCCAAGTACAACCTGACCATCAACTGGCACAAAAAGAAGATCTGGCTGGAGCCGCGCTCGCGTGATCTGGCCGCCAGCGCCAAGGAGCGACTCGAGCGCTGGGGCGATCAGCTGCGCGATTGCGAGAAACCCGCCTGCGTTAGCGCGCGCATTCCCGAGCTGGCCATGCAAGCGCCTGTGACGCCCGCAGCGCCGGTAGAAGCCGCAGCACCCGAAGCCGCAGCACCCGAAGCCGCAGCACCCGGGGCCGCAGCACCCGAAACGGCAGCGCCCGAGGCCGCTACGCCCGAAGCCGCGACGCCCGCGAGCACAGCCGAGGCAGCTGCGCCCGAGAGTGCCCCCGATACCAGCACGGAGCCCACTGCTGCACCCACCGGCCCGCTCAGCCTGGTGTTCGAGCGTTCTGCACCTGGCACTGGTTTCGAGTACGACGTTGTCGTGGCGGCCGTGGATGCCGAGGGCAAGACACTCGATCTGCCCATCTTCCTGGTGCACTTCCGCTCCGGCATCAGCTCGCAAGTGTGGAACAACCTCGATCCCGCCTATGCCGAAGCAGCGGACTTCGTGGTCATCGACATGAACCCAGTGGGCACCCGCGCTTGCGAGGGCTCGCGCTGCGTCTTCCCACTTCGTGCTCCGCGCTAGACGCCTATCACTGGTCGCACTCCTGCTCATCGGGTGCGGCCTCGCGTCCTGCTCCTTGCCTGAGGGCGACTACTTCGGTGAGGTCGCGTCCTCGCCAGATCCCAGCCATCTGCGCTGGTGCAACAGTGGCGAGCCCGAGTACGTCGATCCTGCGCTTGTCACCTCGACCACCGGCACGCCACTCACGCGCCTCATGTTCGCGGGTCTGGCGGAGTACGGCCTTGATGCCAGCGGCACCCCGGAGCCCTCCATCGCCACCTCCTGGGACATCTCAGCCGATCAGCGGCGCTTCACCTTTCACCTGCGTCGCGATGCGCTCTGGTCCAACGGCCGACGCTTGGATGCCTTCGACTTTCTGTATCACACCGCGCGCATCCTGCATCCCACGACCCTCTCGCGCAATCAAGCCGCCATCGAGTACATCAAGAACGCCAAGGTCTACGCGCAGGGACGTCTGCGCACCTTGCAAGCCAATGTCCCGCCCTTTCGCGCTGGCGACATCGTCGAGGTGGTCGGCATGGACGGTGCTGTTGCCGACGACTTGAGCACGGCGACATTGCCAAGCTCCAATCTGCGCCGCTCGAGCAAGACCTTGCACCTGCGCGACTACGGCGCCGACGAGTCCGAAGCCTACGCCAAGGTTCCCGCTGGCGAGCAAGTCGAGATCATCGAGCTGCGCACAGGCTGGAGCACGTGGGCCTACGTCTTCTACATGGGCGACGAGTGGCGCTATGGCTGGGTGCCTGTGAGCGAGCTCGACATCGAGCCAGGCGCTGCTCTGCGCTACACAATTCGGGACATCCCGCCCGAGCAACGCCTCGGGGTGAGCCTGGTGGCTTCGCCCGACGCGCCCTTGCGGCAAGGCGTCGCCGAAGGCAAGGCTCTGCTGATGTTGCCCGAGGCGCTCGGCATCTCGGCGCCCGATGCCTTTACCGTGGTGGTCGAGACCTCCAGCCCGACGCCCTTCCTCATCGACGAGGCGGCCACGCGCAGTTTTCGCCCTGGTCCTCGTGAATCGATCTCGCGCTCGCCATTGCAGTGGACGCATCCCGAAACCGGCCTGGTGGTCAGCTCCGGCGCCTTCCACCTGCAAGAGTGGCACGCGCGCGACAAGCTCGAGTTCCGCAAGTCGCCCACCTACTTCGGCAAGGATCAGGTACGCCTCGAGCGCATCACCGTGCTCAGCATCGACGATCAGGCCGCCTCGACCAACATCTACTTTCGCGGTGGCTGCGACGCGATCGCGGCTAATAACATTCCCTATTCCTACCTGCCCAGCTTGAGTGGCGCCAAGCGCGGTGGGCGTGCCTACAAAGACTTCGTCATGGCCCCCTACGACGGCGTGTACTTCTTCATCATCAACACGGAGAAGATGAGCAACCGGCACCTGCGACGTGCTCTGACCATGAGCATCGATCGCGAGCCCATACCGCGCATTCTGCACGGCGGTGAGATTCCCTCGTCGCAGTTCATTCCCGGGCAGGCCATCGCCGATCTGAGTCCCTCCGAGCTGGCCCTGTGCGGCCTCACCCATGATCAGCCGGGACTGGCCCGCATCGTCGCCAAGGATCAGTTCTGCTACGTGCCGCCCAAGGGCCTCGATTTCGATCCGGAGGCGGCGCGCAAGGAGCTCGCGCTAGCCAAGGCCGAGATGGGCAGTGCGTTTCCAAGCACCATGGACTTCAAGTACAACACTGGCTCCGAGTCGCACAAGGTCATCGCCGAGTACGTGCAGGCCGAGTGGAAGAATCACCTGGGACTCGACATCAAGCTCTCGACCATGGAGTGGAAGACCTTCCTCAAAGAGACCTCGTCGGGCAACTACTACATCGCGCGCCTGGGCTGGATTGGTGGCTCGCCTGATCCCGAAGCCGAGTTCCACCACATCTTCAAGTGCGGGGGCGCGTACAACCGCTCGCGCTGGTGCAACAAGGACTACGATGCCCTCCTCGACCAGGCTGCGGCCATGGTCGATCGCAAAGAGCGATTGCAGACCCTGCAGCGCGCAGAGGACATCTTGCTGCAAGACGCGCCGCTGATTCCGCTCTACGCCTACACCCAGAAGCTCTTGACCAAGCCCTACGTGCGTGACCTGCCCATCAACATGGGTGCGCGCCCGCCCCTGCACAGAGCCTGGATCGATCCCAACTGGCAGAAGGCGAGCAAGCCATGATTCGCGCGCGCCTCCTGCACGCGGCCGAGGTCGAAACGCCATGATTCGCGTGATCGCTGGCCGCATCCTAAGTGGTCTGCTGGTGCTCTTCTTCGTGGCCACCTTCAGCCACTTCATGCTGCGCTGCGCCGAGGGCGGTCCCTTCGACGAGGAACGCAGCGTGCCGCCCGAGATGAAGCGAAGCATGGAGAAGGCCTTCCACCTCGACAAGAGCCCGCTGGCCCAGTACGGGCTCTACCTCCGCGATCTGGTTCCGAACCCGAGCAACGATTGGAAGCCGAATCTGGGTGTGTCCATCAAGCAGGGCCGCCCGGTCATCGACATCATCTCTGAGAGTTTTCCCAACAGCATCATGCTCGGCGTGCTGGCACTTGGTTTCGCCAGTGTCTTCGGCATTCTCTTGGGCATGTTGGCCGCAGCCAGGCAAAACAGCATCTACGATGCCGGGGCCATGGCCATCGCGCTCTTCGGCATCTCGGTGCCCTCCTTCGTGCTCGGTCC
>JAHEAK010000060.1:0-13189 GCA_024642805.1 Kofleriaceae bacterium
CGACCTGGCGGTGGAATCCCCCGAGTACATCAAGGAGCTTGCCAGCCATCACGTCGGCGGCTATCTGAAGATCGCTCCCGAGCACACCGAGAGCGGCCCCCTCGCCGCCATGATGAAGCCAGGAATCGGCAGCTACGATCGCTTCGCGGCGCTCTTTAAGAAATTCTCTAAAGAGGCCGGCAAGGATCAGTACCTGATCCCCTACTTCATCGCCGCGCACCCGGGCACCACGGTGGAGGACATGCTGGAGCTAGCACTCTGGCTCAAGCGCAACGACTTCCGCGTCGATCAGGTGCAGACCTACCTGCCTTCGCCAATGGCCACCGCGACCACCATGTGGCACACCGGCAAGAATCCGCTCAAGTCCCTCAAGGCCAATGAGGACATCGAGGTGCCAACGGGTCAGAAGATACGCACCTTGCACAAGGCCTTTCTTCGCTACCACGATCCGGCCAACTGGTCGCTGCTGCACGCAGCTCTCCTCGAGATGGGCAGGCCGGATCTCATCGGTCCTGGTCGCAGCGCCCTGATCCCCGCGCGCGCCCCTGTGCACACCAGCGCAGCGGCGCGCAAGTCGAACGCGCCACGCCCTGGATCGGCCCGCACGCAGCACACGGGTCTGCCGCCCGCCCACCGGGGACACGGCCAAGGCAAGCGCGGCGGATCCGCCGCAAGCAAGTCGGCGGCGCGCAGCAAGAAGCGCCGCTAAGACTCGCACCAGGAACAATAGCTCGCGGGTCGCCCATTTCCGCTTGGCTTTGATTTGAAGCGTGCCACAAGCTGTGTTCTGCTCCTGGCCACATATGGCACACGCGAACAAGGAAAGCATCGTCGTCATTGGACTTGGCTACGTCGGACTTCCGGTAGCAATCTCGATGGCCAAGAAGTTTGACTGCGTCGGATTTGATATCAATCAAAGCCGCGTCGCTGAACTGAACAAGGGCCACGACCGCACCGGCGAGGTGAGTGATGCCGAGCTCAAGGCCGTTGGCATGACCTTCACCGCGAATGTCGACGACATCAAAGGTCGCAGCTTCTACATCATCGCCGTGCCAACCCCGATCGACATCGACAAGCGTCCCGATCTCTTCCCTGTCGAGGCCGCCTCCCGCACCGTGGCCAAAGCGCTGACCAAGGGCGCCGTGGTGGTCTACGAGTCGACGGTCTACCCCGGCGTCACCGAAGATGTGTGCGGCCCCATTCTGGAAGAAATCAGCGGACTGAAGGTCGGCACCGACATCTTCCTGGGCTACTCGCCCGAGCGCATCAACCCCGGCGACAAAGAGCACACCTTCGAGCGCATCGTCAAAGTGGTCTCCGGTCAGGACGAAGCCACTCTCGATCGAGTTGCCGAAGTCTACAGCGCGGTAGTCACCGCTGGCGTTCACCGCGCAGCCACGATCAAGGTTGCCGAGGCCGCCAAGGTCATCGAGAACACCCAGCGCGACCTCAACATTGCGCTCATGAACGAGCTTGCGCTCATCTTCGACCGCATCGGCATTCGCACCAAGGACGTGCTCGAGGCCGCTGGCACCAAGTGGAACTTCCTCAAGTTCAGCCCCGGTCTGGTCGGTGGGCACTGCATCGGCGTCGATCCCTATTACCTGACCGCCAAGGCCGAGCAGCTGGGCTATCAGCCGCAGGTGATTCTCTCCGGCCGCAGCATCAACAACGGCGTGGGCGCCTTCATCGCCCAGCGAACCATGAAGATGTTGGCCAAGGGCGACGTGCCCCTGCGCCGAGCCCGTGTCGGCATCCTGGGCCTCACCTTCAAGGAAAACGTCCCTGACCTGCGCAACAGTCGAGTGCCTGACATCGTTACCGAGCTGCAAGAGTTCGGCATCACGCCGATGATTCACGACGCCATGGCCGATTCCCACGAGGCTCTCGAGGAGTACGGCATCCAGTTGAGCAATTGGGACGAGATGCGTGATCTCGACGCCCTCATCCTCGCTGTGAGCCATGACGCCTACACCAAAGACGGTGTTGCTCCCTTGCTCAGCAAGATGAGCAAAGGCGGCGTCTTCGTCGATGTGAAGTCGGTCTTCCAACCCAGCGATGTCGGCTCCGAGTTCGGCTACTGGAGCCTGTAGTTGACACGCTATGAGCAGTTGCGGGCTCGCCTTAGGGCCACACCGATGCGCTGGGTCGTCACAGGCGCTGGCGGCTTCATCGGCTCGGCGCTCTGCGAAGAACTCTTAAAGTTGGGACAGGAGGTCATTGGCCTCGACAACTTTGCGACAGGGCACCCACACAACATCGAGCTGGTTCGCCAAGTCGTTGGTAGTGAGGCCGCCGCTCGCTACACCTTCATCGAGGGTGATATCTGCAACCTGGAGGATTGCGTCAAGGCGTGCCAGGGCGCCGACTACGTTCTGCAGCAAGCGGCGCTCGGTTCGGTTCCCCGCTCCCTCGACAACCCGCTGGCCACGCACCGCTCCAACGTCGACGGCTTTCTCAACATGCTGGTCGCGGCCCGTGACGCCAGCGCCAAGCGCTTTGTCTACGCCAGCTCAAGCTCGGTCTATGGCGACCATCCCGCTCTGCCCAAGGTGGAAGCTCACATCGGTCGGCAACTCTCGCCCTACGCGGTCGGCAAACGAGTGGACGAGCTCTACGCGGGCGTCTTTCAGGACAGCTACGGGCTTGAAGTGATCGGTTTGCGCTACTTCAACGTCTTTGGCCGTAGGCAAGATCCGAACGGCGCCTACGCGGCAGTGATTCCTCGTTGGCTCGGGCGTCTGATCGCCGGTGAACCCTGCAAGATTTTTGGCGATGGCTCCAACAGCCGCGACTTCTGCTACGTCGACAATGTCGTGCAGGCCAATCTCTTGGCCGCCACCGAAACCGAGGCCTCGGCAACCAATCAGGTCTACAACGTCGGCTGTAACGGCAACACCGATCTCAACGAGCTGTACCGGGTCATTCGCGAGGCGGTGGCGCAGCGCTACCCAAAGGTCGCGGCCCTCGATGTGCAATACGCCGAGCCGCGTGCTGGCGATGTGGCCCACAGCCAGGCCGACATAGGCAAGATCCAGCGCCATCTAGGCTATGCCTTCAGCCACGACATCCAGGCTGGTATGCGCGAGACCGCCGCCTGGTACCTCGACTCACTAGGCGCGTAGCGAGGCCAAGGCGCCAATGGCCCAAGCAGGCCGCGCTCAGTCGGTGGCCGCTGGTGAGGCCATGATTTCCTCGGTCCAGGTGTGAAAGGCCTCGACGATGGCCTTGTGATCTTGCTCGGCGGCCGGACTCACAAAGCCGGTGTTCATTCGGTGCACGGTGCCATCTCGATTGACAAAGAGCGTGATCGGAAAGCCGCTCGGCTCGATCTCTGGCGGAAAGAGAGATTCGAACTGCTCGCCAAGGCGCAACACCGTGTTCCACTTGATGTGAAAGCGCTCATCGAAGGCCTTGAGTCGCTGCCGGGCAAAGGCCTCGTCTTCGGTCATCTCGAAAGCGATCGACAGGATCTCCAGCCCCTTGGGGGCAAACTCGTCGTGGAGCGAGACCAGGGTCGGCACGGTGTCGAGACAGGTTGGGCACCAGGTTCCAAACATGTCGACGATCACCGGCTTGCCACGCAGTGCGGCCAGCTCCGGAATCGTCACGCGTCGGTCCTTGCTCGCCACTTCATCGACGTAGAGCTCGTCGAGAAGCGAGGGCGCCTCTGCCCGTCTGCCCGTGAAGCTGCGCGTGTAGAAGTCGAGGGACAGCCAGCTGCCTTCGAAGACCGCGAGCTCCGTGTCCATCTGCATACGCACGGCATAGGCGCGCTGGCCGTCGAAGGTCGACAAGTGAGCAACCTTGCCCGTCACTCGGCCCGCTAAGAAGCGAGCATCGCCGACTCCCTTGGGCGTGATGGTTCCGGTGATGCCACCTTCCTGGTCTTGCTCGAACTTGGCCCGCGATCGCCCGAACTCTTCTGAGTCGACCAACCACTCACCGGAGAAATCTGCGCTCGGCGGCTCTCCTGCCTCAAGGCGATAGCGAAGCTCGGGCCCGTCGATCTTCACACCTCGCACCGGCGCACCACTCTTGTAAGCCACCGGATCGCGCTTCCACTCGCCTGAAAGGCCGGTCTGCGAAGGAAAGTCGAGTTCGAGCCCGGCCGCGTAGACCGGGATGACGATCGAGCAGTGCCTGGTTTGATCACAGTGCATGGTCCACGCAAAGCGCTCCACGCCATTGACGACCTGTGCCTGGCTCTCAGGCTGCAGTGGCCAATCGACGCCGAGCTGAAAGATGACACGCAGCTCCGCGTTGTCCTCGCCGAGCACTTCCACCCGATACCAGCGACGGTCGGGAGTGACATCCGCCTGCTTGTCAGCGCCGGAAGGCGCCTGGGTGGGCTCGGTGAGCTCGGTCTTGGCCTCCGAGTCTGCCTCGTGCTTCTTGGAACACGCTATCCACAAGGGAGCTGCGAGCAGGGCCAATACTGCGCCGGTCTTCATGGTCAAAGCATAGCGCCTTGCCTGGGTGTGCCGCTTCCTGCGACATTCCTGACGCGGTTGCAGACATTTCGAGTCAGAGCCCTGGTGACCGTTTCTTCACATTTTCCAGCCAAGCTGCTGGAATAAAAGGTGCTCGAAGTCGGGCACGCCTCTTGAACTGCGAGCGGAGGCCATGACCTTCAAACCTATCTTAAGAAACACGCCCACCCGCACCCGCATCCTCCTGGCCTGTCTTGGGCTGAGCCTAGCCGCCTGCGGTGACGACTCACGAGGAGCCAATCCCGAGACCGTGCAATCCCAGCTGCAGAGCACCCTGCCGCCGCTGGTCGATTCCACCCTTGCCTCCCTCGACTTCCTCCAAGCCAGCCAGGCCTGGAACGAACTGGCGAGCAGCATCAGCACCGTCCAAGAAGTCAGTGGGACGGGCAGCGATGCGCAACCCCTTCCAGCCGCCAACGGTGAGTCTCCGAGTGGCCAAGAGATCGCCGACATGCTGGTCGAGCAGATCTTCAACGCCGATAACTACGAAGGCAACGGCGACTACGCCATCCCTGCCTCTTTGTTGTGTCCAGACATCGAAGTCTGGAACGACAGCACGCTGGAGTACGAGACTCTTCCCAATCAGGATTGTCTCGACACCGTCGCGCTGGTCGAGCCACGCGTGCACGTGCAGACGGCTGGCGACGGCCTCGACTTTGATCTCTTGATCGGACCGCAGAAGTACGACGTGCTTGCTCTCGAGCTGCGCTCCAACAGCATTGCGCTGGCAAGCGATCTTGCCGAAGTGAAAGTCGCTGCGGAGTATCTGGCGGGCGTTCTCGACGAAGAAATCGAGCTGCCCTCCACCATGGCGGGCGTCGTCGCCGCCTCGCTCACCGCCTACGGCCCACAAGACGCGGGGCTTGCCTTCTCGATTCGAGAGGCTGTCACGATCAGCGGCGGCTTTCCCTCGATTGGCAACATGAGCTTCTCCTCGGCAGCAGCCGATCCACTGGTGGAACTTCGCGTCAACGGCGCTGAAGAAACCATGCAAGCGGCCCTGGCTCTTGGCCGCACCCAGCTCTCTATGCCATGGGCTGCCATCAATTCCGACTCGCTGGCCACCGGAACCTTCGCCATCGACTGGCAAGGACTCTCGGCAACTCTCGAGCTCTCGGAAGCGAACGCGAATCTGCCCTTCGGTATGCTTATCAGCAACGTCGGCCTAGGTCAGGGTAGCTCGACCGCCAAGCTTGACGAGTTCACCCTGTTGAGCGTCGACTTGAACAAGGACGCCGGGCGCGTCTTTGACCTCATCATGGTCCCAGGCGCCCCCGATGAGCTGCCAGTGTTCCGATTCGATCCTGGCTTCGATCTCGAGCTGGCCTTCGACCTGCGCGCCCTGGCCGATGCTGGCGACGAGGTCCCCGCCTACCTTGTCAATGAGACCTACCGCATCGAGGTCGAAAGCGGCATGCAGCCTGTCGCTGGCGTCGACGAGGGCGGTCTGAAAGCCGTCGATGGTGCCATCCGAATTGGCTCCAGCGCCGGTGCCAGCGTCGCCGCTAGCGCAGGAGAGTGCCTCTTGGCCTCGCCGCTGGAGTCTGGAGAGCACGAACTGCTCGGCCAGTTCAGCGCTGGTCCCTGCCCGCTCTGATTCCTCGAGATCTAGACAAGAAGCCCGGTGCGCCTGTCGCATCGGGCTCTTCATTTTCGGCCACAGACTCGCTAGTCTGCGCGCATGGCAGACGACACCCTTCCGACTCCCGAGCCCAAAGAGATCGACGAAAAGAATGCGCTCGAACTCAAACACATGATCGCCGACAACGTTCTCAAGGGCGTGCCCTACGGCGATGAGAAGTGCGACAACTGCCTCTTCTACCTCGAGCCAGACGCCAAGCTCGCCTACTGCTGGCATCCCAAGCTGCGTGTCCTGGTCGGCTCGGAGTGGTGGTGTCAATGGTGGGAGAAGATCGAAGACTAGAAGCCACGGCTAGAAGGGGCGACGGGGACAGCAAAGCAGAGCAGCACAGCAGCACAGCAGAGCAGCACATGGTGGTAGGGTCTGCGCAATGTCGACCCTCAGCGGAAAAACCCTGTTCATTAGTGGCGCCAGCCGAGGCATTGGCAAGGCCATCGCCCTGCGTGCGGCGCGCGATGGCGCCAACATCGTCATTGCGGCCAAGACCGCTGAGCCCCACGCCAAGCTGCCTGGCACGATCTACTCGGCCGCCGAAGAGATAGAAGCCGCGGGCGGCAAAGCCCTCGCTTGTCTCGTCGACATCCGCGAGGAAGTGGCGGTCGTGGGCGCTGTGGCGCAAGCCGTCGAGCGTTTTGGTGGCATTGATATCCTCGTGAACAACGCGAGCGCTATCTCGCTCACCGGCACCCTGCACACGCCCATGAAGCGCTACGACCTGATGCACCAGGTCAACACGCGCGGAACCTTCCTGTGCTCACAGGCCTGTTTGCCTCACCTGCTCAAGGCAAGCAATCCGCACATCTTGAACCTCTCGCCACCGCTCAACATGGAGACGCGCTGGTTCGCGCCACACGTCGCCTACACGATGGCCAAGTTCGGCATGAGCATGTGCGTGCTCGGCATGGCAGGCGAATTCAAAGATCAAGGCGTCGGCGTCAATGCGCTGTGGCCAAAGACGGCAATCGATACCGCCGCCATTCGCATGCTGGTGGGCGATGCTGGGGCCAAGAGCGCGCGCAAACCGAGCATCATGGCCGACGCCGCGCACTGGATCCTCACCCAGCCTAGCCGCGAGCAGAGCGGTAACTTCTTCATCGACGAAGAGGTGCTGCGTGCCTCGGGCGTCACGAACTTCGACGAGTACGCGGTTGCACCTGGGCACGAGCTGATGCCCGACTTCTTTGTCTAGCTCCTTGCTAGCGCACGGGCGAGGTGCGCGAGCTGGTCGCCAGCGCCCGTGACTGCCGCCAGCGCCCGTGGCTGGCCGCCAGCGCCTCTAGCTGGCCACCCGCGCCCGCCACTGTGACTCTGGCCTAGCGCTTACCGAAGTTGTGCGCCGAGCTCTCTTCGTTGCGATCCGTGGCCGGCGCCGGGGCCTCTGACAGCGCGGCGATGTCTCGGTAGAGTTCTGATCCCCAGGGCATGTCGATGTCGAGCGAGGACAGCGCAACATCGAGGTGCTCCATGCTTCGCATGCCGATGATCGGAGCGGTCACCGCCGGGTGCGCTGCGACCCAAGCGATGGCCAGGGCCGCGGGATGGTATCCCCGCTCCCTGGCCAAGGCCGAGAAGCTATCTGCCAACTGGTAGTGGCGGGCATCTTCGTAGCGAACGCTGTACATCTTGTTGGAAACGATGCGGCCAACCTCGGGGCGTGTGTCGACGCCGTACTTGCCCGTGAGCAGACCGGCAGCAGTCGGTCCATAGGGCATGACCCCAATGCCCTCGGCCAGGCACATGGGCAAGATCTCAACTTCGGCCTGACGCTTGGCCAGGCTGTACATGGGCTGAAAACACGCCGGCCGTGCCCAGCCGCGCGCCTCGGTGAGCGCGGTGGCGCGCATCGCTTGCCACGCTGAAAAGTTGCTGACGGCGGGATAGAGAATCTTGCCGGCACGCACTAGGTCGTCTACGGCCCGCCAGGTCTCCTCGACACCCGTGTCCTCGTCGAAGCGATGCAGGTAATAGATGTCGATGCGGTCGGTGCCAAGACGTTTGAGGCTGGCTTCCACGGCTCGAACGATGTGATAGCGCGACAAGCCGCGAGCGTTGGCGTCGCTGCTGGTCGGAAAGTACACCTTGCTGGCCAGGACCACTTCGTCACGGCACGGCCCGATGAGCCGTCCCAGGATGCGCTCGGATTCGCCGCCATTGTAGACATCGGCGGTGTCAAAGACGTTGACCCCGGCTTCGCGAGCACGGTGGTACAGGGCCTCGCTGGTGGCTGCGTCGGCTTCGTTGCCAAAGCTCATCGTGCCAAAACACAGAGCGGAGACCCGAAGGCCGGTTCGACCGAGAAAGCTCGCTTTCATCAGTCCATGGTATCAGCTGCAGCGCCCGCGTCCTGCCCCTGGGCCAAGGCGCGCCGAAATGCGCGATTTAGGGCATAGACGACCAGGCCAACCAGGATGAGGAGCCCGGCGAAGATCCAGTACTGGCTACTCGGATTGTTCTGCACGGCCTCGAAGCTCTGCATGGCCGAAGAGAAATTTGCGGCGAGAAAGGCCATGAGCATGCCGCCGAGAAGGCCACCGGCACTCACACTGGCGATCAGCGTCGCGCGGTGCATGCCGAGCAAGAGCCCGATCACCGAAGCGGCCAGCGCACCGGTTCCCGACACGGGAAACAACACGAAGAGCAGCACACCGACCGTCGAGGCGCGCTTCATGATGGGGTAGACCCGCACCACGAGCTTCATGTTGGCGTACATCCGGTCAAGCCAGCGAGTGATGGGGCCGATCTTGTAGATGGCCTCAAAGGAGTACACGAAGAGCAAGACGGTCATCGTGTCCATGGCCCAGATGAGGGCGCCCAATTCGTAGGGGCCCATGCTGCTCTTGCCGCTGATTCCCCATAGCGGGATGAACTTGCCGGCCGCGACGAAGGCAACGGGCACGATGGCGATGAGCTCCATGATCTTGTCGGGCGCGTATCGCTCGCCGATCACGAAGGCGAGCAGCAAGAGCAGGGCGACGGTGCCAAGCACGAGCGTGCGCTCGCGCCAGCTCACGTCGAAGGGATGGGCGCTCGCGGAGGTCTGTAAATTCTGCAAGGCCATCGCTGAGGCGGCATGGTGAACCCGCATCGCCAAGCAATTCAAGTGTGTAGGTACCGACACACACAGCAATCGACGCAAAATTTCCCGTGGCGAGCTGGGAGCGAGCGCAAGACTGTGGCGCCTTGCCAGGCGCCGCTGCACAGACTCAAAAGCGCTTTGCTTTTGCGCCTCGCCCAGCGAACGAGAGCCAGCGACCATCTGTATACTTTGGGGCCCTGGCCGGGGCTCATGTTGGGTCGATGGTGGGAACTGAACTGGGAGGCCTGTCAGCGCGATGGGCCCATCGAAATAGGACCGAGGCTGAATGTCTACACCGCAGCAAAGCGAGCTCGCAGAGGCAATCGAAAAGGTAACCAGCGCCACTGGTGACGATGCGCTATGGGAACGAATCGAAGACCTTGCCGGTCAGCTCGATGACCCTGAGTCGGTCCTAAGAACTTATCGCAGCTGCCTTGCACAAAAGCTCTCCGCCGAACAGGCGGTAGCACTCGGTAAACGCGCCGCTCGTTTTCACGAAGAGTGGTTTGGCGATGATCGCAGCGGCCTCGCCGACTTGTTGAGCCGCGTTCTCGAGCTCGACCCCAAGAGCGAATGGGCCTTTCAAGAGCTGACCGTCGTGCTCACCGTTGCCGAGCGCTGGGACGAAGTACTCAAGCTCTATCAACAAGTCATCGATCGCACCAGCAACAAGGCGCGCCTGGTCAAGCTACTCGATGAGGCCTACCAAGTGGCCAAGGACCTGGCCAACCGCCCCGACCAAGCCATCGACTTCTTGAAGGCCAAGCTCGTTATCAAACCGAGCGTCAAACAGCGAGCAGCCCTCGAGCGTCTCCTTGAGCGCTACGAGCGCTGGACCGATCTCATCGAGCTATGGCGCGATGACCTCGACGGCAAGAGCGACGAGGACAAGACCCAGATCCTCAGCCAGATCGCCCAGACCTTCTTCGAAAAGCTCAACGACGGCGACAACGCACTCGAAGCCCTGCAAGAGGTCTTTGCGATTTCGCCGACGCACGAACAGGCTTGCCAGCTCCTCGAGGAGCTAGCCTTGACCGAGCACATCTCGAACGATCTGCGCGCCGACGCGCTCGTTGTCGTGAGGGAGACCTACGAGGCGACCAACCGCAGTAAGGACATCGTGCGCGTCCTCGGCGAGGTCTTGCCACTGTGCGACGATGAACAGCGCAAGGGTCTGCATGCCGAGCTTGGCGAGCGGCTCTCCGAGCTGGAGGAGCACGCCGCTTCTCTCGACCACTACGCGGCCCTGCTGATGCTCGACCCGTCTTCGACCGCCACGCAGCGCGCCCTGCGCCGCGAAGCGCAACTCACCGATCGCTTCGATCGCTACGCCTCCGCCTTGGCCACCGCTGCCGAGGTCAGCAGCGACACCTCTCGACGTGTCGCACTGATGAGCGATGCCGCTCTCACCTTACTGGAGCTCGTGGACGACGAAGCGGGCGCCATCGAGCTCTTGCTGGCCGCCATGGCCGTAGAAGGCATCAAGGCACCCGACGTCCTCAACGTCGGCAAGCGCCTCAACCTCCTGCTCGAGCGCGCCGAGCGCTCGCAAGAACGTCTGCAGGTCCTCGAGCAGCTCGCCGAGGCCGAGACGGTCGAGTCGTCCAAGCGCGCACTCATCGGCGATGTCGCCACCTTGGCAGAGGCACTGGGCGAGGTCGACCGTGCCCTTGCAGCATGGCGACGACGCATGGACGTCGATTCCGCCGACTTGCGTGCCCTCGAGGCCATGGTCGGTCTCTTGACCAGAGAGAAGCGCTGGCCAGAGCTCATCGATGCCCTCAATGCACGCTCCGAGCTCGCGGTTCCCGAGAACCAGAAGCGAAGCGATCTGATTCGCATCGCGACGATTTACGAAACCGAGCTCGAACAAGCCGAGCCCGCCCTTGGCGCCTGGCTGCGTGTGCAGGACAAGTACGGCGAAGATCCAGAGGTCATCGCTGCCCTCTCGCGCCTGATGACCAAGCTCGAGCAGTGGGCAGAGCTCACCGCCTTGTTGGAGAGTTCGAACGCCAAGCAAGTGGCCTATCTCTCCGACCAGTTCGCAAACCTGGGACGCGCCTATCAACAATCCCTTGGCGACAACGTGCGCGCCATCGAGTGCTATCGCCAGGCGCTGACCGTCGACGTGGCGCATCCAGGTGCTCGACAAGGCCTCACCCTCTTGCTCGACAACGAGGACACTCGAAACATCGTTGCCGAGGCCCTGGTCCACTCGTTGCGTTCCAGTGACGACTCCCTCGGGCTCCTCGATTTGGTGGACGCGCGTTTGGCGGGCACCCGCGACGAGCGCAAGCATGCCGAGATTCTCCGCGAGGCGGCCGACATCGCCGAAGTGCAGACCGACGATGCGGCGCGCGCTCAGACGATGGTGGCCCAGCTCTTCCCGATGTCACCTCGCGACCGCGTCCTCGAAGATCGCCTTGTGCGCCTTACTCGCGAAGCGGCGGCGAACGACGACGATCACGCCAACGACTACTGGCGCACCTGCCTGACGGCCTACGCGGCCGCGCAAGAAGCCCTCGGCGATGACGCCTATGCCGTCTCTCAGATGCAATTCCGCGAGGCGCTCTTGCGCGATGAAGAGCTCGGCGATCAAGAAGGAGCTCTGCGTCTGTGCCTTCAGGTCATCGAGGTTCAACCCGAGCTGCACGAGGCGATCGCGGCCACCTTGCGACTGGCTGGCCCCGGCCCGCGCTTCGCAGAGAAGACCGCAGCCGTGCTCACCTATGCCAAGCTTCGCGATGCACTTCCCGAGGATTTCCTCGAAGCCCTCTGTGAAGGTGCACGCGCGCAAAACCAAGGTTGGTCTCGTCTGTGCCAAGCACTCTCGGAGGCGGTTCCGGACAGCGGCCTGAGCCCACGGCATCAGGCAGAGCTGCAATGGCGACTGGCCTCGTACTACCTCGACGAGCTCGACGACCCGCAGGCCGCCCAAGGCGCCCTTCTCCTGGCCGTGCAGCTGGATCCGAGTCGTGTGGATACCCACGCCAAACTTGCCGAGTTGCAGGCCAACAAGCCAGATGGTGCCCTGTACACCACCCTGTGCCGTCTGTGTGAGATCGACGATACCAATCTCGATCATTTCGTAGCCGCCGCCGAGCTAGCTCTCGAGTCGCTGTCGCGCCCAGAACCAGCCAGCAGCGAGCGCAACCCAGAAGAACTCGTAGCCTGGTGCATCGAGCGCCTGGTCGAGCACTACGTCAGGGGCGATGAAGCGCAGCGAGCACTCGACCTCTTGCTCGATGCCTCCCGCCTGCCCTTTGACGAGAGCACCTGCCTGGACATGCGCAAGCGCGCGGCGCAAATCGCCTCCGATGTACTCAAGGACGACGCGAGTGCTATCGACATGTATCGAGCCGTGCTCTCGCAGGCGCCCGGAGATGAACAGGCCCTGGCTGCGCTCGCTGACCTCTATCAGCGCCAATCACGGCTTCCGGAATTGCTCGGCCTCAAGCGCCAGGCTCTGAGCTTTGTCGAAAACGAAGACTCGAAGCTGGCACTTCGACTCGAGATTGCTTCGCTCATCGACCAGATCGATCGCAGTGGAGGTCGCCTGGAACTCTTGCAGAACAACCTCGCAGCAGTTCCCGGTCACCGAGCCTCTCTCGATGCTCTCACCAACTTGTTGGCGGGCATGGGTCGCCAAAGTGACCTGGCAGCCATTCTCACCAAACAGGCACAGACTCTCGAAGCGCAATCCGAGATGCCCCGAGCGGCCGACATCTGGAATCAGATCGCCCACCTTGCCGAGGACAAACTCAAAGACGTCGACCAGGCCCTCTACGCCTATCGCAAGGTCGTCAATCTGGCCCCCAACCTGCGGGCTCTGGACGCACTTGCCCGCCTGTACATCGAGCGCTCGCAAAGTGGCGCGGCGGTTCCCTGGCTCGAGCAGGCTCTCGACCTTGCAGACGACACCGAACGTCCACAGTTGGTCATGCGCCTGGCCCAGGCTCACCTGGCGGCCGAACATCG
>JAHEAK010000060.1:13199-14037 GCA_024642805.1 Kofleriaceae bacterium
GAACATCGCAGCGAGGCTATCGCGTGTCTGAGCGCGGCCACGCAGGACAAGAATCAAGCTCGCCTCGATCTGCGCATGATGCTGGCTGGTCTATTGCGCGAGGCGGGCAAATGGCAACGTCTGGCCGATACCCTGACGAGCGCCCTGCCCCACATGACTGACAACGATGCAATCGTCGAAGCAGCGCGCGAGGCCGCCGACCTCTATCACCTGCGCCTGCGCAAGCCCGACGCTGCCGTGCCTGCGCTGTCCCGCGCACTCGAACTGGTTCCCGACGACCGCAGCCTGCGCCTTATGATGGCCCGCAGTCAGCGAGTGGCGGGCAACCTCGACACGGCCCGCAGCTTGCTCGAAGCCCTCATCGCGGACTTTGGACGTCGTCGCTCGAAAGAACGCGCCGCCGTGCACGTGGAATTGGCACAAGTTGCTCGGGCCGAGGCCAGACTCGAGGACGCTATGAGCGAACTCGAGCTCGCCTCCAAGATGGATGTCGGCAATGCCCACATTCTGCGCGCACTCGCCGAGCTAGCGCGGGAGCAAGGCGATTTCGATCAGGCCGAGCGCTCGCTGCGAGCACTCCTCCTTATCGTGCGACGCCAACCTCCAGGAGACGACGATCAAGCGGTCGGCATCAGCGAGGTCCTCTTCGAGCTACATCACATTGCCGCCGTGCACGACGACGAAGACAAGTCGAGCGAACTTCTCGAGTCCGTCATCGAGGCGGCCTCGGTCAGCGATGCCGAAGTCCGTCGCCTGCGCCGCACCTTGCTTGAGCACCAGGAGCACGAGCTTCTGGCTCGCGTCTTGCGCTCGCGCATTGCGCTCAGCGACGACCCAG
>JAHEAK010000614.1:0-2609 GCA_024642805.1 Kofleriaceae bacterium
CGGCTGGATAGGCTTTCAGTCGCTCGATGTCCTCGAACGGATCGCGCTTCATATGAGCGATGATGCGATCGCGATCGTTTTCGATCTCATCGAAGAAAGCTCGGCCCGTGGTCACGTTGTAGATCGTGGCCGCCAGCGCGTAGACGTCAGCACGGGGATCAAGCTCGACGGGGTCCAGCACCTGCTCTGGTGCGATGTAGCCGGCGGTACCAGCTACGAAGCGGCCCGCAGCGTCATCAGAGACGTGCACGGCTCGCACCATGCCAAAGTCGATGACGACGGTGGCCAGCGGCGGTGCCTGTGCTGGATCGCGATGCTTGAGGGGATCGAAGTGCTCGCCACCAGCGAGCGGCAAGCGCAACCAGAGATTGGCTGGCTTGATGTCGCGATGCACCAGCCCCGCTCCATGCAAGCCTGCCAAGCCAGCGCAGGCGCCCAGGACCACCTGGCGCAACTCGAAGAGGGTCATATGGCGCGCCGTCGAGTACTGCTTGAGGTCAGCGCCAATGAGGTATTCGAGGACCAGGAAGGGCACGCCATCGGAAACGCCGCGGTCGATGATGTTGGCGACGTTGGGATGATAGAGACCGGCGAGAGCCGCGGCTTCTTCGACAAAGGAGCTGAGGATGCCTGCCGCCTCGGTTTCGGTCGCCTTGGACAGAGCCTCGACCTTGGGAATCTTGAGCACGAAGAGCCGATCGGCGCCGGGCTTGCGCACGAGCCACACCGAACCAATACCGCCCTCGCCAATGCGCTTGATGAGCTCGTAGCCCTCGACGACCTTGGGCTCCTCTTTGCGCTTGTGAGGAGGCGGTGGCGGCGTGCGGCGAATGGCAGCCTGCACAGCACTCTCGAGTAGCGCGGAGGCAATGGGACCGAGCGAGGCCAGCCAGACGTCGAGCATGGACAAGTCTCGTGAGCGAATCGCTCGCGCCATCAGGGCGGCGCGGCGCGGCGCGTTCTCGGTGCTGATTCGCGCCAGCGAGTCTTCGTCGACGTTATCTTCTCCCGCGTGCAGAGCCTTGACTGGATCCGCCAGGGCGGCTTGCAGACGATCGCCAGCCAGCACCAGCTCCACGCACATCGCCTCGAGGTGGGCGAGCTTTCCGGAGGCGACCGCAAATTGTTGCAACGAGCGCGAGAGCGCCATCAGAGCGTGCGAGAGCTCCGTGTTGGTGGCGTGCAAGGACTCGAAGGCCTCGGCGGCCTTGGCACCCCACTGCCCTTCTTCCGCACCGGCCGACATGATCTTGCGCAGCGCCTCGGCCTGCACACAGCAATGCGTGAGCGCTCCTTCGTCCATCATCGGCAGTGCGGTAGCCAGACGACCGAGCATCGCCGGCCGATCGATGACCAGGGCCCACCAGGCGGCAAAGGGACCCAGCCAGGCGATGTCATCACCGACACCAAGGGTCGTGCCACGCGTAGAATCGACCAGGCGCCAGAAGATCGAGCTGAGCGCTCCTTCGAGAGCAGGAGGCATCTCGCGCGAGTTGTCAGCGAGGCCCTCGAGTTTGCGCAGCCAGTGGCAGGTGTCGTGGGCGGTGCGACCACGCCCAGGTCCTAGATCGCCAGCCTCGCCGCAGGCATCCAGAGCGTAGCCACCCAGGCGAATGGCCAGAACCTCCAGTGGAAGATCGACGTGCATCTCGATGCCCTCATCGCGGCGCCTCACCTTGACCAGGTCGAGAATCTGCGCCGGCGTGCTGGCTACGATCTCCCAGGCTGCCGCCAACTCGGGCTCTTCGATCGGATCGCAGCCAGGGCTGGTCGCCAGAAGTGGACGCCACAAGCGCAGCGCGAAGACCCGGGCACAGGCCTCGAGGGCATTGATGGCCGAGGCGCGCTGGCGCGGGCGGCCGTTGCCGATGACGATGCGGCGAGCCTCGTGAAAGGTGGGCGCAATCGATGACGCGAAGCGCGCTGCACGAGCGTCGGCCTCGGGATCATCGTACTGCGCAGCCAGACGCATGAGGTTGTCTAGCCCGAGTTCCAAATCGAGTGGATCACGCTCGGCGCCGTCGATGATGTCGGTGACCGCGATGACCTCGAGCCAGCGGCGCATGTCGGAAAACTCGCCGGAGATGGCTCGCCTGGCTCGCTCACGAAGCGTGCGCAGAGGCGCTTCGATCTGGTCGTGGTACTCGCCCCTTCGCCACAGGGCTACCAGTCCGCGGGCCAAGGCGCGTGCGCCAATCGCACCGCCGTCGCCGGCAAGAATACGTCGCGACAAGCGATCCCAAATGTCGCGACGCTCTACGAAGAGGTAGGGAGTTGACGCAGCAATGGCGGCAAGCACCCATGCGTCTTCCTCTGGCGAACTGATGATGGCCACCAAATGGCTGGCGAGAAAACCCAGGCGTTCGGCGGGCAGCGAGGCAAAGGCAGTCATGGCTCGCTGACGCAAGACGGGCGATTCGCCCATGACCCAGTCCAGGAGCATGCCTTGTAGTTGCTCCATGCTGCCCGTGAGGCGACCCAGAGCGCGAGCCGCATGAATCCAAACCAAGGGCTCGGGATGCAGCAGCAAAGGTTGCAAGACTTCAAGCGTGCGACCGACCAACTTCTGATCGGTCTGGGCCGTGATCGCGCAGACGCTAATCTCGATG
>JAHEAK010000614.1:2619-3709 GCA_024642805.1 Kofleriaceae bacterium
GCGCCCGCGCAGAGCGCCATGGGCAGGTTCGCCGATGAGGACTTCGAAGGTCTCCTTGGATTCCCAGATCCAGCGTCCAAAGGCGGGCACCTCGAGTGCACTGGAACCGGCCTCCCAGATGAGAGTCTCCATGCGAGCTCGCGCTTCGCCAAGCGCCGCCAGCGCGAGTCGAGAGCCGTCTCCCATCAAGGGCGCGCAAGCGAGCGCATCGAGTAGTGGGCCGCCGACGACTCGCTCACTGGCAGCCCCGCTTGCCTGCGAACGCAGCTCCGGGTCAGCAAACGCGATTTGTAAGAGAGGCGCCATGCGCGCATCGGAGCGCCACGCACTTGCCGAGCACCAGGTCAGGAGCACCCGGGCGCTTGCCGCCGTGAAGAGCTCCGTGAGTGGCGCGTCGGCCAGGCGAGTAAGGGCCGGCAAGTGCTTGTTCACGATATCCGCCGCGGCACGTATTTCGGGCGGCAAGGCATCAGCCGGCACGGCTTCGCTACCCCTCCAGCGCTCACGCAAGGCCTCGTCGAGCTCTGGTCGTGTCGAAAGAACCGCCGCCAGCGCAGCAAGGGCATCAGTGAGTTCGGCGGCGATCATGGAGCCAATAAGTCTACCCCCGGCGCGGCCGCGAGGCAGGCGGATCGAGGAGTCAATCTCCTGGATTCACGAGCTGGTCGTGAGGGTTGGGGTGGCAGCGTGCTTTGACTACCTGGAGCCTGAGCGCAATCGCGCGCTTTTGTCTTGCCAACAATGGCGGCTTGCATACGCTGCTCTCGTGAACCGAAATCGTCGCGCTCTACCGCAAGCGTTGCACCCCAATACCTTGCACCCCCGTCAGTTGCATCCCCGTCAGTTGCATCCATGTCAGAGCTGCGGAGCCTGTTGCGCCGCCTTTCGCGTGTCGTTCTATTGGGGGGAAGCGGGCATGGGCGAGAGCGATGTTCCCGAGGCAATGACGGTTGCCATCTCCCCACATCGAGTCGCGATGGTAGGCACCACCAATCACACCGCCATGCGCTGTGTGGCCCTCGTCGGCGAGCTCGGCGAGCACGTGGCCTGCTCTATCTACGAACGTCGGCCCTCGCCATGCCGCGAGTTT
>JAHEAK010000615.1 GCA_024642805.1 Kofleriaceae bacterium
ACCGACAAAGAGCAGGGGCACCGAGGCATCAGCGCCTTCATCCTTCCCATGGACACGCCCGGCGTGAGCACCTCGCAGCCCGATGACAAGCTGGGCATCCGCGGCTCCAAGTCCTGCCAGATTTTCCTCGAGAAGGTGGTGCTGCCCAAGAGCGCGCTGCTCGGTTCCGTCGGCGACGGTTTCAAGGTTGCCATGAGCACGCTCGACGGCGGTCGCATCGGCATTGCTGCGCAAGCCCTCGGCATCGCCAGGGCCTGCCTCGAGGATGGTCTCGACTACGCTCTGCAACGTCGGACGATGGGCAAACCCATCGCCGAGCACCAGAGCATTCAGTGGAAGCTGGCCGACATGGCCACCGAAATCGACGCGGCGCGACTGCTCATTCTCAAGGCGGCCCACCTCAAAGATCTGGGCCAGGCCTATGGTGAGGCGGCCGCGGTTGCCAAGCTCTTCGCCTCCGATCTTGCCAACAAGGCCGGTCGTGAGTGCATCCAGATCTTCGGCGGAAACGGTTTCGTGACCGAGTATCCTGCCGAGAGACACTTTCGGGACGCGAAGATTACCGAGATCTACGAAGGCACCAGCGAGATTCAACGACTGGTTATCGCCAACTACATGCGCAAACGCGATTAGGAAAGGGGCACGACGATATGGGGCTCATCAAGATGCAAATCAAGGGAACACGCTACGGGCTGCTGCTGCTTCTGCTCGGGGCGCTTGCTGTCAGCGCGCTGCCTGCCTGTGGCGGTGGCGAGAAGAAGACCAGCACCACGGCCGATAACAACGTCGACAATTCCGACCAGAGCGGCGATGACGACGATGACGATGACGACGACGAGCTCATTCCCGAGGAGAAGTTCGACGAGATCAAGAACACCTTCGAACGCAAGGCCACCACCGTGGCTCACTGCTTCCCCGATGCCGTCAGCGCGGGCGAGGCCACCAACAACGATCGCATCAAGGTAACCGTCAGCGTCGAAGTGCAGAAAGACGGTCATGCCAAGGACCTGAAGATTCTCGGCTCGAGCAAGCGCTCCAAGACCCTCGAGTCCTGCATCCTCACCGCGGTCAGCCGCTGGGAGTTCACCACGCTGCCAAAGCCTGTTGTGTACTCCTATGCTTTCGTCCTGCAACAACTCTAGAGAGTCGATGATGTACCGAATCGGAATGGTTGTACTGGCCTGTGCTGCCTCGCTGCAGTGTGGTGGCAGCGAGAAGCCCACGGAGACGTCTAGCAAGCGCGACAAGATCGTTCTCGATCGCGATGACGGCCGAACGGGTCGTCGATCGCACGTGCCGGATATTGGCGATGATGACGACGACGATGATGGTGACTTGCAAGTCGAGGGTCTGAAGGGGCATCTAGATCCTTACGACATTCAAGCAGGCGTGACACCACACTCGACCAAGCTTGCTGCTTGCTTCCAGGCACATGCCAAAACCAAGAAGTTTCTCGGTGGCCAGGTGGAGCTTGGCTTCACCGTCGCCAAGGACGGCACTGTTAAGAAGGTGCAGGTCAACAAGAGCAGTGTCGGTTCCTGGGAGGTCGAGCACTGCCTCCTGGACGAGAGCGCCACGATGAGCTTCAAAAAGCCCAAGGGCGGCGAGGCCGATTTCAGTCTTCCCCTCGACTTCGAGGCCAGGCGCAGCTCGAACTGGTGGACCGAAGAACAGGCCGAGGCTGAGCTGGGCGCGCGCACCGATGAGCTCGACGCCTGCGAGGGCGAAGCAGGTGTCACCCAGCCGCGCAATGTTTGGGTCACGCTCTACATCGGCAATCGCGGGGTCATCGAATCGGTCGGCTTCGCTTCGCCAAACAAAGAGGGCATCGAAGCGGGCTGGGCCGACTGCGCCGCACAAAAAGTCATCGCCTGGACCCTTTCCGACCCGCAAGGCAAAATCGCCAAGCTCGGCTTTCGCTACAAACCGGAGTAAGACGTGCAATTCACCCTCACAGACGAGCAAGAGCTCATTCGCCAGACGGCACGCGACTTCGCCGTGCGTGAACTCTTGCCAAAGGCCGCCGCTCGCGACCTCAGTGGCGAATTCCCCGAGGCCGAGCTGCGCGCCATCGCCAAGCTTGGTCTGATGGGCGTCAACGTGCCCGAGGCCTACGGCGGAGCCGAAGCCGGCGCCATGGCCTTCTCCGTGGTCATGCAGGAGCTGGCCAAGGTCGATGCATCCGTGGCGGTGACGGTCTCGGTGACCAACATGGTCGCCGAAGTCATCAGTGCCTTTGGCAATGAGGGGCAAAAGCAGCGCTACGTAAAGCGTCTCACCAGTGGCGAGGCTCTCTGTGGCGCCTTCGCCCTGAGCGAGCCGCAGGCAGGCTCGGATCCATCGGCCATGCGCACCACCGCCACCAAAACCGCTGGCGGCTGGCGCATCAAGGGACACAAGCAGTGGATTAGCCACGGCGACAAAGCCGGCGTGATGGTGGTTTGGGCCGTCACCGACAAGGCCGCTGGCACGCGCGGCATGAGCGCCTTCATCGTCGAGGGTGGCAGCAAGGGCCTCGAGGTCGTCTCCTCGGAAGAGAAGATGGGCCTGCACGGTTCGACGACGGTGCAGCTGAGCTTCGAGGATCTCGAAGTTTCCGACGAGGCCTTGCTCGGCCAGGTCGGGCAGGGCTTCAAGCTGGCCATGGCTGCGCTCGATGGCGGTCGTATTGGCATTTCTTCGCAGGCGCTGGGCGTGGCCAGTGCGGCTCTGAGTGCAGCTCTCAGCTACGCCAAAGAGCGTGAGCAGTTCGGCGTTGCCATCATTCGGCACCAGGCCATCGCCAACATGCTGGCCGACATGAACACCTGGCTCGAGGCCGCCAGCTTGCTCACGGCGCGCGCAGCCTGGCTCAAGGACGAAAAGAAGCCCTTTGGCAAGGAGGCCTCGATGGCCAAGGTCTTCACCACCGAGAAGGCCTGCCAAATTTGCGATCTGGCCATTCAGATTCACGGTGGCAACGGCTACTGCCGCGACTTCCCGCTCGAGCGCTACTACCGCGACGTTCGGGTCACTCGCATCTACGAAGGTACCAGCGAGATCCAGCGCATCGTGATTGCGCGCCACTTGATCAAAGAGGCCTCGAACTAGGCTGTTCGGCCGGGCGTGAGCCTGGTCCTAGGAGTAAGACAACGTGACCGACAAGCAGCGAAAAATCCGTATTCTGGTGGCAAAGCCCGGCCTCGATGGCCATGACCGTGGCGCCAAAGTGGTGGCACGAGCACTCGCCGACGCCGGCCACGAAGTTGTGTACACCGGCCTGCACCAGACGCCTTCGATGATTGCCACCGCCGCCGTGCAAGAGGCCGTCGATGGCGTGGGACTGTCGATCATGTCGGGCGCACACATGACCTTGTTTCCCGCCGTGCTCGCCGCCCTCAAAGAACAAGGGGCTGAGGACGTGGTGGTGTTCGGCGGCGGCATCATTCCCGACGAGGACGTCGAGGAGTTGCGCAAGCTCGGCGTCGCTAAGATCTTCAAGCCAGGCGCCTCCACGCAGGAAATCGGTCAATGGGTAAGCGACAACCTCGGCCCCAAGGCCTAGCCGCCCGAAGCGCCGCCCGGAGCGCTATCGTCGCTACCTGCGCAGGGCTGCTGCTTTCGGCCTGCGGCTCTTCGCAAGCAAAGAGCGACCAGCCTGCTGTCGATCCTGGTGACGGCGTCGACCCTGCCGAGACCGAAGCTGCGCAGATAAACGCCATCGC
>JAHEAK010000061.1 GCA_024642805.1 Kofleriaceae bacterium
GTGCCTTCGCGCGATGCCGTCATGAAGCTCGGCGAGCAGTACCGGGACTTCATCAATCGCCATCGCACCGAGCGGGAAGTCGTCGAGGCCGGGCTGGCGCAGAGCAAGACGCGCGGCTTCGTCGACCTGTTGAGCGACTCGCGACCGAAGTCGGCCAGTTTCAAACCGGGCAGCAAGTTCTTCGCGGCGCAGCACGGCAAGATCGCTGCCTTCGTGGTTGTCGGCAAGAAACCCCTGCGCGAGGGACTGCACGTGGTGGCCGCGCACATTGATGCGGTGCGCATCGATCTCAAACAGACGCCGGTCTACGCCGACGCCAATCTCGGCTTGTTGCAGACGCACTATTACGGCGGCATCAAGGGCTATCAATGGCTCAGTCAGCCGCTGCAACTGCGCGGCGTGGTGGTGCGCAAAGATGGCAAGCGCATCGACGTGGCCATCGGTGACGACGCCAACGAGCCGGTGCTGGTCATCCCCGACATCGCCATTCATCTGGCTGACTATGTCGACGACGAAGAAGGCGAGGAGGTGCCAGGCGAGAGCCTCGATCCCATCGTGAGTTCGACGCCTGCCAAGGGCAAGAGCGCGGATCCCTACGCCCTGCAAGCAACACGACTTCTCGAGAGCCAGCTCGGTATCCAGATCGCCGACCTGGCCAGCGCCGAGCTCGAGCTTGTGCCTGCGCACACGGCTCGCGACGTCGGCTTGGATCGCGCTCTCATCGGTGGCTATGGCCAGGACGATCGCGCCTGCGCCTACGCGGCCTTGCAGGCGCTGTGGGATGTGAAGACGCCGGAGCACACGGCGCTGGTCGTCTGGGTTGACAAGGAAGAAGTCGGTTCCGCGGGCAACTCGGGGGCGCAGTCGACCTTCTTGCCTCGCGTCGTCGCCGAATTGCTCGAGGGCCAGGGCATCACTTCGTCAGCGGCCGCCATGAATCAGATCTTTGCCAACTCGATGGTGTTTAGCTCCGACGTGAGCGGCGCCGTCAACCCGCACTACCTCTCGCTCTACGACGCAAAGAACGCCTCCTTTACCGGCTCCGGGGTCATCTGGGATCAGAGCGGTATTCACGCTGAAGTCCTGGGTTACGTGCGCAGCCTCTTCGATCGAGAAAAGATCAGCCACCAACCCTCCGACTGGGGCAAGACCAGCGGCTCGAAGGGCGACGAGGACACCATTTTGGGTTTTTTCACCAGACTGGGAATGGATGGCCTCGATGTTTCGATTCCCCTACTTTCCATGCACTCCACCTTTGAATTGGTCTCGAAGGTCGACCTCTTCGAGGGCTTTCGCGCGTACCGGGCCTTCCTCAAGGACTAACACTCATGTCACGTAACACCGTCATCGCTCTTGGAGTCGCAGTTCTTGCCGCGGCACTCTTGTTTTGGTTCAAGGTTCGCGGCGGCGAGGACAAAGCTAAGGACAAGGCGGCCGAGGCCACTCTTGCGCAACCCGTAAATGCGAAGAGTTCTGATTCCGCGCGCGAAGGGTCGAATTCCGGGCAGGGTGGCGGCGAGATGGAGGTTCTCTTCGATGACGATCCCGAGGGCGGTCTGCGCCTCGAGGGCCAGGTCATCACCGCTGACGAGCTGCCCGTCGCGGGCGCGCTGGTCGCCATTGACTCCAGGCCTCCGCGCGTCGTCACCACCGAGGAGGATGGCAGCTTCGCTTTCGACAAGCTGGTGAGCCGCAACTACGATCTGGTCGCGCGCGCCGCCGAAGGCGTCGCTGGTCCCATCACGGCTCGGCCCACCGAAACCAACGATCCGGTCATCCTGCACTTGAGCGAGGGTGGCAAGGTCAGCGTCAAGGTGCGCTCCGCCAACAAAGCCGAGCCCATTGCCAACGCCAAGGTCGAGTTGCGATCCATCGACGTGCAGGTAGCAACCACCGATGACACGGGCACGGCCGTCTTTACGCAGGTGCCCGTCGATCGCTTCGAAGTGCGAGCCTCCGCCGATGGCTTCGCGCCCAGCAGCGATCGCGTCGCTATCACCAGGCCCGGCGCCAGCACCGATGTCGAGCTGCAGCTGAAGGCCGGCGCTCCGGTGAGCGGCATCGTCATTGATGCCGATGGCAAGCCACTGGAGGGCGCGCGTGTCGTCTACCAGGGAGCCTCGGGCTGGTCGCTGCGCGCCGACGAGCGTCTCGATGGTGTCGACAGCGACAGCAAGGGGCGCTTCACCTTCAAGGCCCTGCCCAAAGGCAGCTTTCGCTTCAACGCCACCGCCGAAGGGCACGCGCCCGGCTCCTCGTCCCTGGTCGCTCTCAGCGGCACCAGCGAGACTACCGGGGTCGAGATTCAGATGGAGCGCGCCGCCCTGGTGCGCGGTCGCGTGATCAACAAGGCCGGGCAGCCGGTTGCCGCTGCGCGCGTGCGCGTCGGTATCAAGACGGCCGGCATGCGCGGAGGCCGCCGCGGTGGTGGTGGCGACGTGCGACAAGTGTTCAGCGACGACGATGGCCGCTTCGAAATCACCGGTCTGCCACGTCGCGAGCACGAGCTGGTTGCTCTGCACGAGACGGCCAGCTCGCAGATCGTCGAGGCCGACTTGAGCAAGGCACCCTACGAGGCGGATCTCGAGCTCTTGCTCGATGTCGATGGCGTCATTGCCGGTGTGGTCGTCGACTCGCAGGATGAGCCCATCGCCGGGGCCCAGGTGGTCATCTTTCCCGATTTTCGCCGAGGCAGTGGCGGCAGCAGCTCCGACTGGCGCATGCGCGGCATGAATCAAGAGCTCACCGACGCCGGCGGCCGCTTCCGCTCCACGGGTCTGAAGGCGGGCGAGGCCTATCAGGTGCGCGCCGTGCCACCCAACTCGACCGATCCGAGCCGCGCCTGGCTGGGAGAAGGTGTCGAGGCCAGTGTCGGTGACGAGAACGTGCGCGTGGTTCTGCCCAAGGACGGTGGCATCAAGGGCAAGGTGGCCTACGCCAATGGCAGCGTTCCCGAGGTCTTTACCGTGTCCGTGGGTTGGCAGAGCGGAACGCCCTTCTCGAGCAAGGACGGATCTTTCGAACTCAGCGATCTGCCTCCTCAGAGTTTTACTGTAACCGTGCGCGGCGATGGCCTCGATCAGGCGCAAAAGACAGACGTCGTGGTCAGCGAAGGCAAGGTCACGGATGTTGGTACCATCACGGTGAGCCAGGGACGCAGCCTGACCGGCCGGGTCGTCGACAGCAATGGCAGCCCGGTGCCGGGTGCGCAGGTCAGTGCGGGTCGCGTCATCTTTGGCGACGGATCGAGCGCGCAGACTAGTGGCAGCCGCAACCCCATGGCGCGCGGTACCAAGACGGTCACAACCGATGATAGCGGTAACTTCGGTATTCGCGGCCTTGGCCTCGGCGACATCAGCCTCGTCGCCGACCACGAGACCATTGGTCGTTCGGAGGCCATCACCTATCAGCAGACCAGTGCCTCGGTAAGCGACTTGACCCTGGTTCTCAAGAAGACAGGCGCGCTGCAAGGTATCGTGCGCAAGGCAGGCGTCCCCGAGCCAGACATCATCATCATTGCGACCTCGGTCAGCGCCCCGGCCGTGACCTTCAACGTGGCAAGCGGGCAGGACGGCTCGTATCGCTTCGATCGCTTGATTGCTGACACCTACAGGGTCAAGGCCATGTTTGGCGGCTCGCCGATGCAGGGCATGTCCTTTGCCGCTTCACAAACAACCGTGCAGGCCGACAAGACCTCGACCCTCGATCTCAACATCGACGATGGCGGCGCGAACCTGACCGTCTCCTTGCAACCCAACCCTGAGACCAGCGCCGACAAGACCATCGGCTTCGTTCGCTTCTCGACACTGGCCGGCGTGGTCCAAGCGTCGACCGCTCGTGAGCTTGAGACCCTGACCGGTGCCGGTACCGGCTACGAAGGCTTCTCCATGTCCATCGCGGGTCGGCCGGCGGTGATACGCAACCTCAAGCCAGGCACCTACACCGTGTGCGCCATTGTGTTTCCGAGCGAAGTGGAGGGCATGAGCGGAACCATGGACTACATGACCCGTGAAGGCGACAACCTGGCCACCCAGTGCACGCAGGTCAAGATCACCGCAGAAGCGGAGCAAAGCCTGGAAATGACCGTTGATGTGCCGGCCTTCGTGCCGGCGCCCGAGAGCGGCGAGTAAGCCAAGCGGGCGATGCGCGGGCAGCTTTTGCTCGCGCGCCTTGGCGATGCGCGGGCAGCTCTTTGCTCGCGCGCCTTGGCGATGCGCGGGCAGTTCTTTGCTCGCGCGTCTCGGCGATGCGCGGGCAGTTCTTTGCTCGCGCGTCTCGGCGATGTCTTGAAAGTCTTCTTGGCCGCTAGCGCCTTAATGCGCTGGCGGATCGACGACGCCGAGCAGCTCGCGATAGGCCTCGTGCAACTCGCGACACCAGCGATGAAAGTCAGTGACTAGCTGTTGCCCACCAGGGTAGCCGGCGCGTCGAGCCAGCTTGTCGAGCTCGACCGGATCTTGCGGCAACTGGTGTTCGGAGCGATCGTGCACGATGCGCAGCCTGTGCTCGAGCCTGCGCAGGAATCGATAGCCTTGAATCAGCAAGGCACATCGCTCTGGGTCGGCGAGTCCTAGCTTGCCGGCAGCATCGAGCACGCCCGTGGTGGTACACCAGCGCAGCGCGGGATGTTCGTGCCCGTAGGCGAGCTGAAGGAACTGCGCTGCAAACTCGACATCGATGAGTCCGCCATAGCCGGCTTTGAGGTCTAGCTGCTTGTTGGGCGCTACCAGCTCCTGCCAGATGCGATCGCGCATCTCGGCAATGCCATGGGCGAGCTCTTCGGGGGTGAGGGGCTGATGGGCGTAGATGCACTCGCTGGCGATGCGCAGCGCTTCACGACCGAGCTCTTCGTCACCAGCAATGAAGCGCAGGCGAGTGAGGGATTGCTGTTCCCATAGCGCTGCCGCTTCCTGGTGATAGCGCTGCCAGGCGGCCAGGCTCGAGACCAGGAGGCCCTGGGAACCACTCGGCCGCAAACGCGTGTCGACTTCATAGAGACGACCGCGGGGATGCAAGCTTGTCAGTCCGCGCATGAGACGCTGGGCAATGCGGCTCATGTAGGTCGTGGCGTCTAGTGGACTCTTGCCATTGCTCTCGCCAGTCGCCGAATAGACGAAGACCAGATCCAGATCCGAGGCATAGCCGAGCTCGCGACTGCCGAGCTTGCCCATAGCCATCACCGCCATGGTCACGGGCTGGCCGGCCTCGTCGAGGGGCTGGCCGTGGCGCTCTTGCAGATCCGCTTCCACCAGCGAATACGCGCACTGCACCGAGACCTCGGCGACCTCGCTCAGCTGTGCGCACACGCCTTCCGGATCGAGCGCGCCAGCGATGTCCTCGAGCCCGATGCGCAGCACCTGGCTGTTTTTGAAGTCGGCCAGGGCATTCCACTGCTCCTCGCGATCGGGCAGCGCCAGGATCTCTGGTTGCGCGAGCGCCGTCGTCAGCTCCTTGCGGCTGTACACCGCCTTGGCGAGGCCGGCGCTGAGCAAGGTGTCGAAGAGCTCCGGGTGACTGATGAAGCGCTTGCTCAGGTATTCGCTGGTGCCGAAGACCGAAGCCACCAGGCGAAGCAGCTCGGGGTTGTCGAGCATCATGCCCCATAGCGCCGACCAGCTGCCACGGCGACCAATGAGATTGGAGGTGTGACGCAGCGCCTGATCTGGATCCGGTGAGCGCGAAATTTCGGTGAGCAGCTGAGGCGCGACCTTCATGGCCGCACCCATGGCCGCGCCACCAAAGGGAGACAGCGCCTTGTTGCGCGCGCGATCGAAGTCTCGCCAGGCTTGCTCGGGATCGCGAAAGCTGAGAGTGGCCAAGAAGGCGCGCTCTTCCTCCGGACTGTGATGGCCCTCGATGAGCTGGCGCACGGCGCTGGGCGGACCTTCGTCCTCCTCGCCCAGGGTGTCGAAGGACTGCTGCACGAGCTTGGTGTGCTGCGCGAGCAGAGCCCGCAGCTCGCTGGCGCCCTCGTGCTTGGTTCGCTTGGCAAGCACTTCGAGGGCGGCGCGCTCGGTCGGCAAGCGTTGGGTCTGCCTGCCGCTCTCCAGCTGAATCATGTGCTCGAGGTGGCGCATGTAGCGATAGGCCTCGGCCAGACCGTGGCGCTCCTCTTCCGAGACCAGGCCAGCAAAGAGCAACTCGTTGAGCGCGACGATGGTCGAGCGCGTGCGCAGCTTGGGGCGATGCGGCCCGTGGATGAGCTGTAGCGCTTGCACGAAGAATTCGATCTCGCGAATGCCGCCCTTGCCGTTTTTGAGATCGAAGCCGGTATCGACGGCGCCGCTACCCAGCTCGCTCTTGATGCGCTGGTTGAGGCCGCGAACTTCGTCGATGATGGTGGTGGCGGCCAGCTTGGAGTAGATGAAGGGCCGCATCATCTTCATGACCTCTTCGCCTAGCTGCATGTCGCCGGCGCAGGGTCGAGCCTTGAGCCAGGCTTGCCGCTCCCAGGCCCGACCGAAACTCGTGTAATAGGTCTCGGCCGAACCCAGCGAGTTGGCGATCGTGCCTCGCGAGCCTTCGGGACGCAGACGCAGGTCGACGCGAAAGACCGAGTCCTCCTCGCTCACATCGCCGATCGAGCCGGTGACGCGACGACACAGCTTGCTGAAGTACTCTTGCAGGCTCAGATCTCCCGCGCTGCCCGCATCCGAGCTGTAGAGGTAAATCAAGTCGATGTCGGAGGAGAAGTTCAGCTCCGCTCCGCCGAGCTTGCCCATGCCGATGACGACCAGACTGGCTCGCTTGCTGCTGCCATCGGGACACTCCTCGATCGCTTGGCCATACGTTGCCTGCAGCGAGCGCTCGTGAAAGTCGATGGCCGCATCGAGACAGGCGTCGGCGAGGTGGGAGAGTTCTTCGCCGACCTCGAAAGGCGTGCCCAGTTCCATTTCGCGAACGCCGAGGCGAACCAGTTCGTCGGCTCGGAAAATTCGCAGGGCACGATCAAAATCCTCTGGCTCTTCGATGCCCGCACATCGCGCGGCAAGCTGCTTCTTGATCGTGTGCTCGCTCTTGGCGCGCCGAAGGTGGGTGTCGGAGCCGACTCGAAGTAGGCGTCGGGGGTCTCGTGATAGCAGCGTTGCCAGGTAGGGGGCCCGTTGGCAGCAGAGAGTGAGAATCAGGATGCAGTCCTCGCTGAGCTTCTCGACCTCTAAATTGCACTCAGCCGCACCAGCAGCGAAACGCTCGTAGCGCCGCTGTGCGTCGGCTGGTTCGGGCGCGCCTTCCAAAACGCGGGCTTCCAGCTGGCTCATAGGCGCACGATACCTTGACAGGGGCACCTTGCGGTCGTATCTCAGGGGGGGAAAGGGCCGGCGGATGGCCATTTCGATCTTTATCCATGCGCGATTTCTACGAAGTACTGGGCGTTTCCAAGGACGCGAGTCAAAGCGACATCAAGAAAGCCTACCGTAGCCTTGCGATGGAGCATCACCCGGACCGCAATCCGGGCGACAAGGAGTCGGAAGAGAAGTTCAAAGAGGCATCCAATGCCTACAAGGTGCTCTCGGATCCCGACCAACGCTCTCGCTACGATCAGTTTGGTCACGCCGGCATCGGCGGTCGCAGTGGCGGCTTCGAAGGTTTCCGCGGCACCGACGACATCTTCTCGGCTTTCGGAGATTTGTTTGGCGATTTCTTTGGCGGCGGTCGTGGGCGTGGTCCTCGCCGCGGCGCCGATGTGCAAGTCGAGCTCAAGCTCAGCTTCGCCGAGGCCGTGAGCGGTTGCACCAAAGAGGTCGATGTCAGTCGCCGCGTCGCCTGCAAGGAGTGCGAGGGCAGTGGCGCCAAGAAGGGCACCTCTGCCTCGGCATGCGGACAGTGCAAGGGCTCGGGGCAGGTCGTGCACTCGCAGGGCTTCTTCATGATCCAGACGACATGCCCTGTGTGTCGCGGCGCAGGCAAAGTCATTGCTGAGAAGTGCAACAGCTGCAGCGGCGTGGGCACCGAGGCTGAGTCTTCCACCCTAACCGTGACGGTTCCCGCCGGTGTCGATCGCGGGCAGACCTTGCGCCTGGCAGGCAAAGGCGAGGCAGCAGCTGGTGGTGGCCAACCTGGGCATCTCTACGTCATCCTCGATATCCAGGACGATGAGCGCTTTGTGCGTGAAGGGCACAACGTCCTCACCGAGGTCAAGATCAGCTATCTGCAGGCATGCCTGGGCGGCACCATCGAGGTTCCCACTCTCGAAGACGCTTGCCAGGGCACCGAAAGCCTGGAGATCAAGGCGGGCACCCAGCCAGGCGAGGCCGTCATCAAGCGTGGCAAAGGCATCGCGGTCGTGGGCGGTCGTGGTCGGGGCGATCTGGTTTATCAGTTCGTGGTCGACATCCCGACCAAGCTTTCGAGCAAGGAGCGCGAGCTTCTTAAAGAGATCGCAGAGGTCAACGGCATCGCTGTCGGTGATGGCAAGCGCGGCATCTTCAGCCGCAAGAAGCGCTGAGCCGATTGCGGCTCTCGAAATCGCCAGATGAGGCTTCCGCTTCTGGTCTGCCTTTCTGGGCGTAAGATAGGGCATGCGCCAATCGCTGCTCGCCTGTGCTCTTGTCCTCGCCATCGCCCCGCAGCTCAGCGCCTGCTCCAAGTCCAAGCACGCTGCAGACCCGCCAAGCGAGAGCGACACCAGCGGGGATGCGCATCGCGATACCAGCGGGGATGCGCATCGCGATCCTAGCAAGGAGCTCGCGTCAACAGAGGCAATTGCCGCTGTCGACATCTCACTTCAAGACGCCTATGGCTGCTTGCGGCAGAGTTCTGGCGCGGTCTTGTGTTGGGGGCGCAACGCCGGTGGCGAAGTGGGGGATGGCACCGAGGTGCCCGATGATCCCTTCTCCAACGTGCGACTGCGCCCCACGCTTGTGAAAGGCGAGGTGGGAGCGGGCCCGCTGCACACCTCCTTGGGCATGTCCTGGGTCGTTCATCCCGATGGCGGCGTAACAGCATGGGGCGGGCACTCGATGACGATCGGCAGCGAGTTTGTGCACTGGAATGATTTGTCGCCAAGCAAATGGAACTTGCCACCGGTGCTGCAAATCGGCCTCGGCTACGACTTCTATTGCGTCGTGACCACCGACAAGCTCGTGCGCTGCGCGGGCAGCAACACGCATGGCGAGCTCGGTCGCGGCACCGTTGACGCGGGCAACAAGAAGCTCGCTCCGGCTCTTGCCGTCGGGCCCGTCGAGGAGCTGGTCATCATTGAGCACAGCGCCTGCGGTCTGCGAAGCGATGGCAGTGTGGTCTGCTGGGGTGGCGCTTGGGGTGTGGATCTGGGCATCGACTCTTCGCACGACGTGCAGCCCGGGGACGTGCAGCCAGCGGGCGTGCAGCCAGCGGGCGTGCAGCCAGCGGGCGTGCAGCCAGCGGGCGTGCGGCCAGCGCAGGGAGGAGGAGCCGCCCCACACCCAAGCGTGGGTGAGCTTCACAAGGTCGATCGCACGCCGGTCGTCTTGCCGCTGAGCAAGATCGTCAAACTGCGAGGCGACTACCGCAGGATGTGCGCCCTCGACGAGGCCGGCAGTGCATGGTGCTGGTCTGCCGAGTCGCAGCAGCTGCCCGGGAACCCAGTGCCCGAGCCGATCAGCATCTGTGCCAAGCCGCTGGTCGAGCTAGCCGTGGGCCCGGAGCTGTGCGGCGTGCAAAGCGACGGCGAGCTGTGTTGCGAGCCCAGCTCCTATGGCGAGTTCGACCTCGCTCGCCTGCGCGCTGCGGAGCACATCACTGTGCGCTCGGGGATGGTGTGCGGCATTGTCGACGGCCGGGTGCGCTGCGCGGGCGGTCACGGCGCTACCGAGTCGGCGCTCTTTCCCGAAGGGCCCTGAGCCACAGCGAAGCGTCGGCGCTCAACGTCCCGCACGCTCGCGTCTCAGAAGCTGTTGGGAAAGACGGGTATCTCGTCGTGCAAGAGATAGCTGTAAGTGAAGTAGGTGGCGATGACCCTCTTGGTGTAGTTGCGGGTCTCGTCGTACGGGATTTCCTCGACGAACTCGTCGCGTGGCCAATCGCCGCGCTCGTTCATCCATCGGGCCACCGCGCCTTCGCCGGCGTTGTAGGAGGGCACCACCAGGGAGATTTGCTGGTTCCATTTGCGCATCAGAAAGGACATGAAGCGACTGCCGATTTGCAGGTTCAGATCCGGATCGCGCAGGGTCTCTCGGCTAACGGCGATGTTGGTTCCTTCGGCAAAACGCTTGGCCGTGGGTGTAATCAGCTGGGACAGGCCAATGGCATTGGCGACCGACTCTTGAATGGGATCGAAGCCGCTCTCTTCGCGGACGAAGGAAATCAGCAGATCCGGGGGAATGCCCTGCGCCTTGGCGTGCTTGTCGATCAGGCTGCGATAGCCGGGTGGATAGGCAATGTCCCAACGCTGACGCCAGGCTCCTTCAGGCCAGTGCCGCTTGTAGTCGAGGACGTGCCAGCGAGTCGACCACAGCCCGCGGGCGTAGTCGCCGATGCTGTGATGCAAGAAGGACACGGCCCAGGTCTTGTCGATCTGATCGGGATCGGTGATTCGATCTCTGCCAGGGGGCGAGCGAAAGCCGAGTCGAGAGAGTTCGGCGCCGGCTTCACTGGCGAGACCGAGTCGCAAAAACTCGAGGGCTCGTGCAAAGCCTGGGCGCTTGTATTCGGGGCGATCGCGAAAGTGAAACTCGCCCTCACCGGCCGGCGGCGCTGCGTGGATCTCTTTCCACAGTTCGGCAAAGAGCGTGGGCTGTTTTTCGCGCAGGCGGTTGAGGGCCATCAGCGCGTAGTACGAGAGCGGGTAGGTTTCGATGACCTCTCGGTAGGCGGCCGTCGATGCTGCGCTCTTGCCGAGCTGGTCCTGCGCGCGTCCAATCCAGTATTGCGCCTGGCCTTCCGCCCAAAAGCGATCGTCGACCGGTGCCGATTGGATCTGCTTGTCGAGCCAGGCAATCGCCTCGCGAAACTTCTTGGCTTTGTAGGCACGAAAGGCCAGCCGCCACAGAGCCTCCGTGCGCATGTCTCCTTTCGGGTATGCGTCGGCGAGGCCTTCGAGTAGTTCACCTTCCTTCTCGGCATTGCCGAGGTCGCGATAGGCTTCCGCCGCCAGCAAGCGGGCATCGTCGGCGTAGCTATGCTCGGGATGTGTCGCCTCGACCAGGCCGTAGTATTCGATGGCCTTGTCGCGCTCGCCGAGCGCCGTGTAGCTGCGCCCGGTCTGATAGGCGGCCTTGACGTAAAGGTCGCTGTTTTGCGCGCTCTTGCACAGCTCGAGTGCTGATTGAAAGAGAGGAATGGCGCGAGTTCGATCGCGAAGCTTGTACACGCTGTTGGCGCGATAGAAGCTAGCTTCGCACGCGAGCTCAGGCGTGAGGCCATCGGCGAGCAGAGCCGCGGCGAAGTCAGCTTCGCTCTTATCACTGCGGTTGTTGTCGTAAAAAACCTGGCCGCGGGTCACGTACTCACTGGCACGCATGCTCTGCAGTCGCGCGCGATCCTCTGCCTTCAGCTTGCCGGCCAGGGCCGCTCGGCTCTTGTCTGCCTTGCTCGCCCAACCGGTGAGGGGGCTGTCGATGGCGATCTCTCGGAATAGTTCGGATGCCTCGAGAACGCGACCCAAGGAAGCCGCCGCGCTGGCCATGTAGAAGCGGGCCTCGGGTCTGCGGATGCCACCCGGCCGAGCCACCAGGTAGTCCTTGTAGTGCTGATAGACAGCTTGCGAGTCGTCGCCTGCGCGCAAGAGGTCGCCGATCAAGAGCTGCGCATCGGCACCGTGGATGGTGTCGCCATCGACGGCCCGCGCACTCTTCATGGCCTCGTCGAGATTGCGTGCGAAGTAGTGCGAGCGCGCCGCGTTGTAGCGCAGAAAGTCGAGCAGGGCGGGCAGCTGCGCCTCTAGCTCGGTGAAGCGAAGCGCGGCGTCCTTGTGATTGCCGAGCTTCGAGTCGCAGACTGCTAACATGAGCGACTGCCTGGCCTTGGCGGCATCGTCCTCGCTGCTGAGCGCGGCAAAGGCAGTGCGCGCCTGTTGCCACTCCTCACGCTCGAAGAGCTCGGCTGCGCGCTGTGCCTCGCTCCCTTGCCAGTAGCTGGTCAGGGCGGTGCCTGTGAGCGCGCTGGGCGTGGGCGGCTGCATGGGCTGCTTGGGCCCACTCGCCGGGCGCAGCTTGTCGACGTGGCTGGGCTCGCGAGCCGAGCAGGCTGGCAACAACACACACACAAGGAGGGCGGCTCGAAGCTTCATGAACGAGAGACTACGCTTTCGCGGGAGCGAAAATTCCGAAGGCGCAAACAACTAGTCGTCGGAAATGTCAGGCGACATGATGACGCGATTGCGGCCCTGGCGCTTGGCTTCGTACAGCATGTCGTCGGCGCTCTTGATGAGCTCTTCCGGCGAGTTCGCGCGATCTTCGGGCACGGTGGCGATGCCGATGCTCACGGTCACCGGAATGCGAACGCCCTCGGACTCAATCAGGAGAGCGGCGGTCTCGCGACAGAGTCGCTCGGCAAAGCGCAGCACGTCGACTCGAGAAATCGCGCGCGTGATGATGGCGAACTCCTCGCCGCCGTAGCGCGCCAAGACATCCTCGTTGCGAATGCTCTTGAGCATGGCCCTGGCGAACACCGAGAGAACCTTGTCACCGGCGAGGTGACCGTAGGTGTCATTGATGTTCTTGAACTTGTCGAGGTCCATGATCATCAGCGCGAGGTTGACGTTGTGCCGGAGCGCGAATTTGATCTCGCTGTCCAGGCGATCCATGAAGTAGCGCTTGTTGTAGGCGCCGGTCAGGCTGTCGCGAAGCGCCGACTCGAGCATCTGCTTTTGAAAGCTCTCTTCGAGATGGTCGTGGTACGAGAACTTGAGAATCGTGGTCTTGCCAAGCTGCAGCTTGTCGCCATCTTGCAGCTCGTGATGGCTGAAGCGCTCGCCGTTGCAAAAGGTGCCGTTGCGGCTGGCCAGATCTTCGACGACCAGGCTGTCGCCCTCGACACGGATGCGGCAGTGGTGCCTGGAAATGCCGTCGTCGGTCAGGCGGATTGTGGCGTCGACGCTGCGTCCCAAGACCGTCAGGTTGCTGTCGATCTTGTGCATCTCGCCGACGTTGGTGCCAGCAATCACAATGAGGTAGGCACGATCCCGAGTGGGATTGTCCTCGGCCGTCTCCGGCTCCAAGGCGACGCTCGTCGTGTCGTCCCAATCGTTCATTGCCCCTGGATCCTCGTCTTCCACGCCCTAAAAACCTAGCCCGTCTAGCACTTTACGAGGACGCTTTGTGTTCGTCAACGGGTAGCCCTGGCCCCTGGTCAGCTGGGCACGGCGATGGTCTAATACTTTCAGCATGTTAGATGGTTAGTTGTCAGTAGCGATGCCGGGCACAGCATAGCGAAGGGGGATCCAAGTCAAGGCCGGGGCCTTTCTGCCGGGGCCCCAGCTGGCGACGGCGAGGGCACCGCCCGACGGGTTCCTGGCGATCTTGGCGATAAGGTGCTGAAAACCAGTGAGCGAACGGATTTCTCTGGGCGGTCCGAGCGGGCTTGCATCGGCCGGACCTCGGTCGCGGGCACGGGGTTTCGGAGAATCGGCGGTGCTGGCCCAGGTCCACAAGCGCAGGCTGCGATCCCAGGATCCACTGATGAGCTCATCGATGCCGAGGGACACGCTGGTGATGACCGAGCGGTGACCGACAAGGCGAAGCTCCGGCTCGGGACCAAGTTCGAAACCAGGTTCGACATTGGGCTCGACATTGGGCTCGACATTGGGCTCGACATTGGGCTCGACATTGGGCTGGGAAGCAGGCCCGGCACCACCCTTCGCCTCATTGACCAGCCAGACTTCGACGAGGTTGTCGCCGGCGGGATCAATCCCGGCTCCGCTCTCTTCCCGCTTGGCTAGCTCAGGACTTCGAACAGGTGGCCTGGCATTGCGAGCGACGGCCAGCATCCTGCCGTCGGGGGAAAGATCCAGCGCGGAGATGCTGCCCTGACCCGTTCGCAGACTGCGCTTGCGCAGTGATGGCAGCGACCAAAGGCCAA
>JAHEAK010000616.1 GCA_024642805.1 Kofleriaceae bacterium
AAGGCCTCGACCACCTCATGGAGGTAACGGGCATTGATGCGTAGCGCCTGCGCAGCCAGTTCCGATTCGCTCACCACAGAAGTATAGGCACCCCGAGGGGCGTCGGTTGGCTGCCGGGCATTGCTGGTGCTTTTGCAGCGTTGGTGAAATTCCTAACGCAGGGTGTCAGCCGAACTCGTGGCTACGGATACATGGCCGTTCGGCCCTTTCTGCAACTTTCTAGCGGATTGTCGTAAGGGGGAATCGGCGTATTGTAAGTAGACTCACACGCATTACACTCGATCGGCATGAGGGTCGAAGGGGATGAGCGGCTGGAGGAGCTGGACCTAGGCGAGCTGACCGAGCGTTTGGCCCAGGTACGAGCCACCAGGACGGCACTTGGCTGGCGCAACGAGATTGCGGTCACCAAGTCGAGCTTGGAGCGGCGGATTCTCGAGCTGGTCTGCTCGCCCGAGGACAGCGAGGACAGCTCGGTGGTCACGGTGGAGCACGAAATCGAAGTCGAGGTGCAACACAAGACCATCGAAACCGAGGTGGCTTCGATTCTTCCGGGCGGTCTGTGGATCCCAAGCGCCGTCGATTTTCAGGAGGGCGCCCACGCCCTCATCAAGATTCGCACCGAGGACAACTATCCCTTGCAAGTGAAGGGAGTCGTTCGCCACCGAGTCGATCACAAGGACGGCATTGCCATCGCGTTCGAGCATCTCGACAACGCCAGCCAGCGGCGCGTCGAGCGGCTCATTCTCGAGCTCCTAAAGAGTCAGGAGCTGTAGCCCTCGGCCCCTGTGCGGAGGCCGAAAGCAGCAAAGGCCCACCTCGGTGAGCCCTTGCCAGTCGCGCGCGTGCTGCCAGCCTACTGGCAGGCTCCTTGGCCGACGGCATCAACGCCAGCCATGTTGGCAAAGCAGCTGTTGCTGTAGGTTTGACCATCGCGACCGCACACGGGGTCGAAGAGTTGGATGCAGGCCTGCGGGCGATCGAGGCACACGCCGCTCATGTCAGCGGAGGCGCCGGTCGGTACCTCGCCAAAGCTGCACCACTGCTCATCGCTGGCACAGGGAATGTTGGCAAAGCCGCCGCACATGGCTGGTTGTGGCTCTTCGCAAGCACCTGCGTGCTCGACATCGACGCCATCTGCGTGGGCCATGCAGCTATTGCTGTAGGTCTGGCCGTTGCTGCCACAGACAGGATCGACGATCTGGATGCAGGCCTGAGGGCGTGGCAAACAGATGCCGCTCATATCGGCGGAGCCTTCTGGCACGTCACCAAAGCTGCACCACTCGTCGGCAGCGCACTGCAGATTGGCAAAGCCGCCGCAGATGCTATTGGAGCAACAGGCGTCGGGGTAGACACCGTCGTTAGGCGAGCGACAGGTGCCGAATTGATCGCTCCATGCCCCGGCGCACTCATCGACAGGCGGAGCCTCGACACAAAAGCCTGCGCACACCGCTGGGCAAATCTGGCCAGCTGGGCAATCCGAGAGACACACTTCACTTGCGTTGCAGCTCTCGCCACTGGCGCAATCGCTGTCGGAGTAGCAGTACTGGTTGCCGTCGCAATCGGGATCTGGATGGGTGCAGAAGTCGTCACAGACGCCATCGCCGTACCACTGAAAGGCTTCGCAGAAATCGAAGCCATTGTCGGCTTTACCGGCCTGGGCGCGAGCGTCGCTCTTGCTGATGGGCGCGTCGTCGATAGGAGCTGCGCAGGCAGCGCTTAGAATGGCAAAGAGGAAGAGGGCATTGCGAGTCATTTGGGTTTCTCCGGTTTGGGGGGGTGAGAGCCGCCTTGTAGGACCGGAGGAGCTATGCGTCTAGCAAGAGTATTTGTTAGAACGATAAGCTGCTGGAATAACTAAGCAGTAACAGTTAGTTAGATTGGCAAGATCGACCCGGCCGGGTTATGGGCACAGGCTAGAAGCGCTGGCCGGGCAGGCTTCGGTCTCCAGCCATGCCACCGTCAGCTCCTCGATGGCCTGGCTTTGCCCCTTGCTCTTGAGCAGCTCCACAAGCTCGCGCATGCGCGCCGATCCGCCAACGTGAGCTTGGTAAAATTCTGAGAGCGCGGCATCGAGCTCTGCTTCTCCGAGCAGGCCGGCGACTTCGCGAAAGTACTGGGCGCCCTTCTGGTAGGGAGCGTTGGACCACAGGTCGTGATTGATGAGATCGATCTCGCCACAGCTGTCGAGCAGAGCGGTGGTGTTCTCCGCGCCATTGCAGATGGCTTTGAGTTCGCAGTCATAGTCGGGCCACAGATCGACGCCGACCTCACTGAGCGCGCGCGCGGCCATGTAGGTCACGACACCTTCCGAGAGCACGAAGTCTTCCCAACAAGCGATGCGCACGCCGTCGCCATACCAGCCGTGGGCGGCTTCGTGTGCGTTGACTTCCTCGCTGTCGAGAGAACCGCTCGATACGTGCCAGAAGGGATGATGCTCCATGCCACCAAAATCGCCGCCGCCCCAGTCCGCCGACACGGTTCCGACCTTGCTGCCAAAGCTGTACGGGCCGTAGGTGGTCTCGAAGTACTCGAAGACCGCGAGCAGATTGCTGGTGCCGGCGCTTGCACTGATTTCCTGGCCGGGCTCGTGCCAAACGCTCAGCTCGGTGCCCGCACTGGTCGAGCCCAGGGCAAGCTCGGTGAAGTTGCCAACGGCAATCGCCGGCATGTAGGAGGGCGCATCGCCGGGAATGCTCTCTGGGAAGATGGCTGTACCCTGCGCGCCGGTCACCGTCATCTCGTAGGTGGCGCCCTCGGCTGGATTGGAGATGCACGGATAGAGGTTGCCGCAGAAGGCAGGCCACATGAAGGAGACCTCCTTGTCCTCTAGCCAGCCATCGAAGTTTTGATGCGAGGTGAAGCTGTAGTCGATGACGAGCTTGCGGGTCTCACCACCGGCGGGCACGCCGATGTTCATGTGACTGCCAAGGTCGATGAACTGCAACTCTCCGAAATCGTCGTGAACACCAGCGATGACCAGATTGCCAACCTCGAGGGACAGGCCAGTGTCAGGATCGCCAGCCAGGGTGATGGTGGCGACCGCCTGCTTGTTGGCCAAGTCGATGTCGAGGCCGTAGCTGAGAATGTCGCGCGTGAAGTTCTCAGAGGCGGGTGGGCGACTCGATGGGTCGTCGGCCTTGGGGCCGGCATCGGCCGTTGCTGCGCTCTTGTCGCCGCCGCAGGCCGCAGCCGCTAGAAACAATAAGCTCGCCGAACGGGGTACCATGGCCATGGCCGGACCATAGAGGAGCGGCCCGCCGATGAGAAGTACTCAATAGCCCGGAGCTACAGGCCCATGAAATCCTGCACCGGGCGAAAGACGCGCGCCGCCCAGGCCGCTTCATTGTGCTCTGCGTTGGGCTCCCACCAGTGCCACAGGTCGGTGTCGTACTGGTAGCCAAGTCCAACCAGGGTCGACTCGAGCTGCCTGGTCTCACAGTAGTTGTCGCTGGAGCTGGCATCGTCGTCGTTGGTGCCATCGCCATCGAGATCGGAGCAGCTGTCGCCGTTTCCACCCGAGTCGATGTAGATGGCGGTGTCGCGATGACCGGCAGCCAGGTAGCGAGCAATCATGGTGTCGGTACCCTGTGAACCCATCGAGCCCCAGCCAAGGGTGCCTGAGAGGCTGGCGGCAAAGGTGTACTGGCCGGGATAGCGATCGGCGATGTGCAGGGAAATGAGGCCGCCAAGCGACGAGCCCAT
>JAHEAK010000617.1 GCA_024642805.1 Kofleriaceae bacterium
GGCGCAGGCGTCTTGCTCACGGGCTCGTCGACCACGGGACGCGAAGCAGCGGGCACGGGTTCTAACGGCGCCTTGGCGCTGGACTCGCAACTCATGACGAAGAGGACCAGGCCGATGAGTACGGGTTTGCGAGGCATAGGGCTGCAGTGTAGCAAGCGCTCGGAAGAGCAGCATCTCGAAGTGCTATTCGGCACGCCGTGCTCGCGCGAGTGCCTCAATGAGCAGCTGCGCCGCCTGCGCGGGGCTGGCAGCAAAGGCAATTACGCCATCCTCGTGACCGGCCATGCTCACGATCTTGCGCTCGGCTAGATCGCTTTCTCGATAAAGCCGAGCCATCTCCTGCGCCATGGCCTGGGTACCATAGGAGGCCCCTGGCGCGCTCGTTGGCAGCTCGAGGACGGCCGATGCGGTCCAGATGCGCGGCGCGTGCACGTGGACGACGCAGGTAATCTCGCTACTGAGTTGGTAGATGGCCGCATGTGTCAATGACTCGGATGAGGGCAAGATCGAGCCACGACTGCGCACGGAGTTAGCCGCGTAGGAGAAGCCCTCGACCAGGCAGTAGTGCTCCAGGCGCAGGTCCTCGCGCTCGCCGCTTTGGCTGCCCGTGATGAGGAAGCTCGGCTCGTGCACGCCCTTCTCTGCGCCCTTCTCTGCGCCCGTCTCTGCGCCCTTCTCTGCGCCCTTCTCGGCGGCTGTCTCGCTGTGCTGCTTCGATGAGGGCACTCTGACGCTCATGTTGCCAAAGCCGGCCCCGCCATAGCGGCTGGCGTCTTGGCCGATAAGGCCCAAGGAGCGCAAGATCCAACGCCAGGCACTCAGCTCGGCGGCAAGCTCGCCAAGGGACTCCCCCGAGAGCTCGGCCCAGACGTGCTGCGCATTGAACTTGATCGTTCCTTCCTCTTCTATCACCAAGGCCGTTAGTATCGCGACGGAGCAGACGAGTGAAGGTCAAAGGCATAGCAAGACGCAGCATCTGGTTGCGCGAGGATGGCTGGAGCCTGGCGCTCATCGATCAGCGCCACTTGCCGCACGAATTTCGCATCGCCACTCTCACGGACTGTGCCCAGGCGGCCACCGCGATACGGGACATGTGGGTACGCGGCGCCCCGCTCATCGGCGTAACAGCCGCCTATGGCGTGTGCCTGGCCATGCGAGTCGATGCCAGCGATCGCGCTCTCAGCGACGCTATCGAGCTCTTGCTGGCGACTCGCCCGACGGCCGTCAACCTGCGCTGGGCTCTCGAGAGCATGCGCTCCACCCTCTTGGCCTTGCCCGTTGGCGAGCGCGAGCGCGCGGCCTATCAACGCGCCGCAGCCATCGCCGAGGATGATGTCAGCTCCTGTTCGCGCATCGGCGATCACGGGCTAGCGATCATCGAGTCGTTGGCCGACAAGAAGAAGGGCCCGCTCGGCATTCTGACTCACTGCAATGCCGGCTGGCTAGCAACTGTCGATTGGGGCACGGCCCTGGCCCCTATCTACAAGGCTCACGATGCTGGCATCGAGCTCATGGTCTACGTCGACGAAACGCGCCCGCGCAACCAGGGCGCATCCCTCACCGCCTGGGAGCTGCAAGAGCACGGCGTTCCCTTCACCGTCATCGTCGACAACGCCGGTGGCCACCTCATGCAACATGGCAAGATCGACATGTGCATCGTCGGCAGTGACCGAACCACTTCTCGCGGTGACGTCTGCAACAAGATCGGTACCTATCTGAAGGCGCTCGCCGCTCACGACAACGGCATTCCCTTCTATGTTGCCCTGCCGCACTCGACCATCGACTGGACACTGGTCGACGGGATCGCTGAAATCCCGATCGAAGAACGCAGCCCGCGCGAAGTCAGTCACATGCGCGGTCTCGATCAAGAGGGGCAATGGCAAGAGATAGCCCTCATGCCGGAGGGAAGCCTGGCCCTCAACATCGGCTTTGACGTAACCCCCGCGCGCCTCATCACCGGACTCATCACCGAGCGCGGGACCTGCCAGGCCAGTGCGGAAGGTCTGGCCCGACTCTATGACAAGGGCGCGTGATGGCTCTCTTTGAACGTCGACGCTGGAAACCGGTATCGGTTCTGACCGGCTTTCTGGGCAGCGGCAAGACGACTATCTTGCAGGAGCTACTCAAACGGCCCGAGATGGCTGGCACGGCCCTCATCATCAATGAGTTTGGAGAGGTCTCCGTCGATCATCTCTTACTCGAGACCAGCGAAGAAAAGATGGTCGTGCTGGCCAACGGATGTGTGTGCTGCTCGGTGCGCGGTGACCTTGTGCAAGCTATCCGCTCCCTCTTCCAGCGCATGCACACCGACCAGATTCCGCCCTTTCAGCGCATCCTGCTCGAGACCACCGGCCTTGCCGATCCTGGCGCCATCGTGCGCTCGCTCATTGGCCCGGCACTGAGCAACTACCCGGTCTACTTCGACACGATTGCCACCACGGTCGATGCCAGCAACGCACTCGTTGCAATTAAGAACAACCCGCAGATGATTCCGCAGATTGCCGTGGCCGACACGTTGCTGGTCACCAAGATCGATCTGTGCGAGAGCGACCGAATCGAGGAGCTCGAAAGCGACTTGCGCGCCCGCAACCCGCGCGCAAGGATCCAGCGCAGCGAGCAGGGTGTCGTCGACACCGGCCTCCTCTTTGGGCAGAAACTCTTGGACCCCACCGCCAAGGTGGCGGAGACCCGCGAGGCCGTGCAGCGCCTCCTGTCTTCACAGGCTGAGTCGAGCGCAACGCACAACGATGGCATCATGTCCTTCGTGATAAGCCGCGACGAGCCAATGAGCTTCGCGGTCTTTGATGCCTTCATGCGCGCTCTGTGTGGCTACCGAGGCGAGGATCTCTTGCGAGTGAAGGGCCTCGTGAAGCTTCGCGGTTCAGAGAAGCGGCCCCTGGTCGTTCACGGCGTGCAGGCGCTTATGCATCCGCCTATCAAGCTTCGCAAATGGCCAAGCTCGGATCAGCGCACGCAATTGGTGTTCATAACCAAGAACATCCTTCGGGAAGACGTCGATCGCCTTCTCCGTGGCATCGAAGGCAGCTTTCGATAAAGCCACTGGCTACGCGGAGTTAAGGGCTGTGCCCTGTGCTCGCGCCCCCGGCCACATGTAGGCAACAAATACGAGAGATTGCGCATAGCTGCACCTCTTGCCAAAATAGCGGCTGTCCGCACGCGCGTCCTACCTACTGGCTGCATGGCGAAACACGACAAAGACCCATCCTTCGAAGAGGCGACTCGCTTTGATCCGCAGCGCTCTCTCCGTGTCGCCACGGCGCACGAGAATCCCGCGCGCGAGCTCAGCCGTCATGCCTTCGAGAAGAGCCTGGTGGACAACAGCCATGATGCGGCGACCGAAGCCGACACGCTCACCGGTATGCCACCGGAAACGCTGAGCCCCGACGACTTCACACCTGTTCCTCCACCGGAGGAAGTTCCCGACGCCGCCACAGGTTGGGGGCCGCTGTATCTCGACGATCAGGTGCTTGGCTCACAGAGCATGAATGTGAAGCTAAGCTCTGACGACGCCTCCTTCTTCAAGGCGACCACCACCCTCTCACCGGTTCGACCAGGGACCGACACCGAGCTCGCCAGCCCAACGTCGCCGACCAGCGCAGCCGAGGCGGACATACCAACGGCCATGTCCAATGCCGCGGCCCCTGCTCGGCCCGAAGCCTATCC
>JAHEAK010000618.1 GCA_024642805.1 Kofleriaceae bacterium
GGCAATGATCAGATCGTAGCGACGGTGCTGCGCTTCGCTGACTGTCCCCGCACGCTCGACCTTATGCCCGGCCTTCTTGAGCTGCTTTTCGAGCGTCGTGTCGCGCTCGCCTACGAGCAAGATCCTCGATGGATTGGCGGACAACACTACGCGACTGACCACGGGTCGGCGCTGCATGGCCTTGTTGGTGCCGCAGGCCTGAGCGTCGCGTAGGTCCTGAGCAATGATCAGCGTGCCGAGAAATGCGGTCGCAAACACGAAAGTGCGTGACATGAAAAGTCCCCTCTTGTGACGCCCAAAAACAGAGCGCGAACTTTCATTGTAGACCGCAACACGTCGCGCTCCAACCACAAAAAAAACCCGAGTGCCGAAGCACCCGGGTTTCATCACTCACAGAAAACGCAGCCGACTTAGTTCTTGAGACTTAGTTCTTGATGAGAACGATGCGGCGGTTCTTGCCAGAGGTGCTTGGCTCGAAGGCCGGCGACTCTTCACCTTTGGCTTCCACCGTGATTCGGCTGCCGTCGATGCCAAAGGAAATCATGAAGTCGCGGGCCACGTTGGCGCGCCGCTCGCTGAGATCCATGTTGTAGGCCTCGTCGCCAACGGAGTCAGTGTGACCCTCGATGGTCAAGGTCGCGTCTGGGTTCTGCTGCAGCCACTGGGCGTTGGCCGTCAGCTTGCGCTTGGCGGCACCGGTGATCTCGGTCTTGTTGGTGCCGAACTGGAAGGTCCTGGTCCAAGCGACTTTCTTGCCTGCCGGCGTCGGCTTGTCGATGACTTCTGGTTCAGGAGCGGGGTCTTTGACCTTGGTTCGAGTGGCGGGAACGACCGTGTTCTTCGGCTCGACTTTTGGCTCGCGCACCTCGGGGGCGGTCTTGGTGACCTCAGCAACGCGGGTTGGCTTCTCGGAGCCACCCTCGGCGGCTACGCGTGCGGCCAGAATAGGCGTCTTGACGCCTTCGGAACCAGCGGCAGTCGGGCGGCTGCGATCGACACCCTCGCTACCGGCCGCGACCACTTCGCCACGGCTTCCACCGGTGGCAACGAGCCTTTCACGCTCGCTCTTGCCGACGGCAGTGCGGGCTAGCATCGTCTCGGCGGTCTTGACCGTCGCATTGGAATCAGATTTCTTCTTAAGCACCTGCGTATTGCCGAAGCGCGAGCGAGCCGCTTCGACCTCGGACTCATCCGCAACGATCAAATCGTAACGGCTGTGCTTGGCCTCGGATACCGAGCTGGCGTACTCGGTCTTGTGACCGGCGGTCTTGAGACTCTTGACCAGGGCGCCATCGCGGCTGCCGACGATCAGGATTCGGGAAGGGTTGTTGGACTTCGCTGCGCGGTTGATCTTCGGGCCGCGCTTGGCGCCCATCTTCACACCGCAGGCGTCAGCCGTTTGCGTCCCCACTTCGAAACCGACCGATGCGATCAGGACTGCAGAAAATAGTAGTGCTTTAAACATGATTTCTTCTCCCCGTTCTCTAGAAACTGTGGCTCCCGCTCGTAAAGTCTATGGCGCAAGCGATGTTGAGGCAAGCTCGCTTAGGCGATTCGCTGGAGCCTTCCCTAGTAGATCGGGTGCAGAGCTCGATTGAGCACATGTGTGCAGGGCCAGTAGGCGGTGTGCGTTCGCTCCCACACTGTGGTTGATTTTCCTGCGCCGATCAGTGCGTCCAGCGAGCAATGCTGTTGAGTTGCAAGGCCTGCTCAAGACAGCTCTCGTAGGCTTTGGGCTCAGGATGTGCCTGCTCACAGCTGTCACTCGCTTCGAGCGCGACCATGGCCAAAAAACCAGGGCTGAGGATGCTCTGGTCCGCATAAATAGCCCGCTCTATAGCTCCCCAATGAAGCTCTTTACCCGCTTCCACCGGCGTGTCGCCTCGAACGGCCGCCAATGCCACGTCGATCTGCAAGGCCTCCAAGGCGCGCAGCTGGCCGACGTAGTACTCCTGTGCGGCCTTGCGCTCGTGTCCCGGTGGCCACATCGCATCGATCATGCCGGTGACCAGGGCGTCGCGGATGGGATGCTCGAGAGTCTTCTTTCGGGGCATGTTTCCAAACGCGACTTGCTCAATGGCGCGCGCCATCAGCTCCCGCGAGTAGCTTTCCTGACCGAGATAGACCGCCTGCCCGTAGTTATCGCCGACGCTCACGAAGGCCTTGCTCTCGTCGTCATGACAGTCGAGACAGTTGTCCTCGATCAACGTGCGAGTCGCCGGATCCAGGGTCACGAGCCCACCGGTGGCCGCCACTGGCTCCGCGCTATCGGGCTCTGTCATGGGTGCGTTGCCGGCGTTGCGTTTTTCTTCGAAGCGCTTCACGAAGAGCTGCAGAGCCGTCTTCATCGCGCCACGAAACTTCCCAGACTCCTGGAAGCTGGCGAGTACCTTCTTGTGATCCTCGAGGGGAGCCGAGGGCCCGAGCACGTAGTTGCTGACGTGACTTGCCATGCAGGTCGAGAATTCCGGCTGCACGGTGGCGAGTCGGGCAAACGAGGCCGGGGACAGGTGGGTCTGCCCACGTGGATCCTTGATGTTGTCGCCATACATCTCGCCCTGACCTTCGCGGGCCATGGAAGGCATGAAGTGGTTGCCTGCGCGCGCGTCGGGATAGCCCATGAAGAACTGAAAGCCGTAGTCGAGGCGTGCGTGACAGTTGGTGCAAAGCTCGGTGTGCGCCAGGCGCTCCCACGAGTCGTGAGTGAAGGCGAGGTTCGAGCTGTCGCTGACCTCGAAGATCTTCTCGGTCGTAGCGCCAAAACTGTCGCGGCCGCTGCACCACATAACCTCGAAATAGCCGCGCTGCCTCTGACGACGATCGGGAAGCCAGGTAAGGAGCTGCAGCCCGGTCAGCACGCCGGCGTGCTCGTCAACGACTTGCTCCTCGCGCCGTGCCCAGGTCGGTTCCTCGGGCCATTGACGCAGCTTGCGAATGCGCGCGTCCACGTCCTGCCCCTGGTTCTCGCCAATCGATCGCCGCTGATACAGGTACTCGGCGTTGCGATCGCGCATGCTGAAATTGGTGGTGAAGAGCGAGGACAGCTTCTCGTCCTGATTGACGATGTAAGCGGTGGTATCGCGCAGCTCGTTCTCCATGCTGGTGTGCAAATCGCTATAGACCTGCTCACTCTGGAGACACCGGATGAGGTTAGGACCGCAGCCACAGAGCGACGCATCCTCCTTCTCGGGGGAGCCAACCTGGCTGTCGCAGCTGAGCGGCATGCGCGTTCGATAGGAATGCTCCTCGGTGGCAAGCATCCACTTGTCGGGGCGATAGGAGTCCGGACACACCTGCACGGAACTGGCTAGATCCCACCATGGATGCACGGCCACCGCCTCGTCCGCGCTGCACGGCTTGCGCAAGTAGTAGATGACTTCACGGCCAGGGCTCTCTGACTGTTTGAGCGTGAACATCGAAGGCACCGCGTAGTAGTTCTTGGCATTCAAAAACGATGCGAAGATGAGGTTGGGAGCCACGCGGCTTCCCAAGAGCGGACTCTTGATGAGCACATCGATGAGTGCGTCGCTGGTTGCTTGCTTGGCATCGAGCTTCTGAGCCCACGTCGCTTGCTCTTGCGCGCTCAGGACATCGCCTGCCAACAAGGACATGCTGCGCACCATGTCGAGGGTGCTCGGTGCCGAGCTCTGCGCAGGCTTGCCTTTGCTGCCACAGGA
>JAHEAK010000062.1 GCA_024642805.1 Kofleriaceae bacterium
GCCCTCCCAACGAAGAACGCGCCGAGCGAAGAAAGCGTCTGCCTAGCCTGGGCAGCATCCCCTGGATGCAGATGCCTGTCACCGTCGGCCTGGTCGCGCTCAATGCGCTGGCTTCGCTCTTGGTCTATTTGAAGTTTGGCGGCATCACGGATCTCGGCTCGCTCATTGCCTCGGGCGCCAATCTCAAATCGGCAACGATGGCCGGTCAATGGTGGCGGCTGGCGAGCAGCATGTTCCTGCACGTCGGCGCCGCGCACCTGGCTCTCAACCTCTATGGTCTGTGGGTGCTTGGTCGCTTGCTCGAGCAAATGCACGGCAGCCTACGCACGCTGGCCATCTACGGGGTTTCGGGCCTGGTCGGCGCTCTGGCCTCGACCTACTTGGGTGGCACCGCCACGGCCGTCGGTGCATCTGGCGCGGTGATGGGATTGATGGGAGCGGCCATTGCCCAGCTTGGCGTGTATCGCGCTCACTATCCCCGACGCTGGGTGATTCCGCTCTTTCGCATGCTGCTGGTGCTCAGCCTCGCCCAGGTCGCCATCGGATTCTTCTATCCGATCGTGGATCAATGGGCCCATGTTGGAGGGCTGGTCGCAGGTTCGTTGTTGGCGGTGCTGCTCTCTCCCAACGCTAAGCACTTGCTACCTGCTCGCACCGCACTCGCTGCGCTGCTCGCCAGCTTCTCCATGGCCTTCTTTGCCTATGCAGGCGTGGTCGCAGCGTCAAGCGATTACACCGAGACCCTGCGACGCTACCCACAGCTCGACCAGGAGATAGCCGGGCTCACATTGCGCGTGCCTTCTAGCTGGCTGCGCCTGTCGCCCAAGGAACTTTACGATCCAGGGGTCGCAGCGCTCTTCGAGATGCAACGTCTACCGATCGGCGATGGTCTCGACGCCGCGATTGCCAAACGCCTGGAGTCGGAGCATCAAGGTGGCGCGCTGCGCGCCGGCTTCGATAGGGCCAAGCCAGCTCCTCGCAGCTTGATTCACCTGCCATCGCCCTGGCGCGGAGGCGAGCTCTTGGTGAGCGTCGACGATAGCTCAGGCGTGCAGCGCTATCGCTTGCTCGTGGTCGGTCGCGTGTTCGGCGACGAGATTTGGCTGGCCACCTACTACCATCCCGCAGCGCTCAGTGAAGGTATCGAGCCCGTGCTCGGCGAGGTGCTGCAGTCAGCGCGCATTTCGGCGCCGCCTGGTGAGCCCCCTGGCGCGCCGCCTGGCGCGCCTCAGGGCGAGCCAGAGCCCTAGCTCAGATCGGGCTCGTGCACTGGCACGGCCTGCGCTCTGGCCACTTGCCGCACCGCGCGCGCCTCGTACTCGAGGTGCCGCCAGTAGATGAAGCGCAGCGCCACGAAAAAGAAGATCACCGACCAGGCCAGCCACACGCCAGCCCACATCCAGTGGTTGCCGAATGTGGCGTTTGCCATGTTGTGTGCGTCGGAAGCGCCAACGATCTGGCCGTTGATGACCATGTCGGTACGAAAGAGCACGCGAATGTCTAGCAGCGCATTGATGCAGGCTTGTGTGGCGACGAAGTTGACCACCAGCACGGCCAGGCGCTCGGAGGGAACCAGGGCGACCGCCAGACAGGCCGCCATGCCGACGTAGGCGGTGTGCTGGCCAAAGTCGTTCTTGATCCAGAACAAGGCGCTCAAGCCGAGCAAGGCACCGAGCACGGCGACGACAGAACGGGCAAAGGGGCGCGTCTGACCGACGACCAGCAGCGCGGCACCAATCAATGAGGTACCCATGTAGCCGGCGCTGTGTATGGCGGCACGCCCGGCCGCACCGACGCCACGCTCTGCCTGGGCGATGCCGCTTGTGTCCTTGAAGATCTCGAGGTGTTCGAAGCCTGCGCCGGTGAGCAGCATGACCACGCCGTGAGACATCTCATGCAGCCAGGTAGCAAGCAGCTTAAAAGGGTAGAGCACCAGGCCGCCGAAGGGCAGGTTCCACAAGAGCAGCGAGGCAAGGAGAGCCAAGATGAGAGCCCGCTGCCGCTGATAGCCAACCGTCAGCACCGAAGCGAGCCCCGAGAGGCGAACTCATCCGCAGGACACCAAGGGTCGCGCTTCCGAGTACTCATGCTGGGCACAGCCACCGCGGCCATTTTAGCACGTCGAACTCGTTATGCAGCCTGGGTCCACATGGCCAGACATGCGCCGACCAGGGCGCCGAGCAAAGCGCTGCCCACCAACAAAGGGGTGGCGTCGGCAAGACTTACCACGCCGATAGGAACGCCAGCCAAGATGCCGAGAGCCAGCCCGAGAAGCGCACCAAGCACGCTGCCCGCGCGCACGCGTGCCATGGCGCTGCCCGCGCGCCTCGCCAGGTTGCGCCCGAGACCGGCAAAACCCAGGAGCGCTGGCAGGCCCGCAAACACACCGATGATTGCCAGAAGCTCGAGCAGGCTCAGCTCCGAGGCCATGGGACTGCGGGCAAAGAGTGCAAACTGGGTCGCGAGCAGGAAGGCAAAGGGCAGGGCTACCGCCATGCCGCGCCACACGCCGCCGCTTTTGGCCGTCCAGGCGGCCACTGTGTTGCCCGTACTCGTGTCGCTGTCGCTGACGACTGCTCGCTGCGCTTCGCGGGTGGCGACTCGCGGATGTACTCGTCTCTCTACCGCCGGGGCGACGCTGGCGATCGCAGGCTCCGGCGCTGGCGAGGGATCGGGGCTCGCGGCGTCTTTCGAGGTTGGGCTCTGTGCGTCTTTCGAGACTGCGCTCGCGGCCTCTTTCGAGGTTGGCCTCTGTGCGTCTTTCGAGACTGCGCTCGCGGCGTCCTTTGAGGCTGTGCTCTCCGCGTCTTTCGAGGCTGGGCTCTCCGCGTCCGTCGAGGCCGCGCTCTGTGCGCTGGCGCCGCTGCGCGTTTTTCTCTCGGCCTCGGATGGCTTGCCTACGCCGCCTTTGCGACGTCGCTTGCCCTTCCGTTTGTTGCGCTTGGCCATGACCACCACACTGTGAACCAGGGCCGCGCGGGCAGCAATCTTTCGGCTCAAAGGGAATCGATCACTTAGCGAGCTCATATCGATCGAGTGATCCTTCGTCGCGCCTATTAAGATCAAAATATTGCCACCCGGATCGCCGATCGTTAGTGTCGATCCATGACGCCGGTATACTCATCAGGTTTCGAACCCAATCCGTTCGATACGATCGACGTGCTGGCTTTCGTCTTGTGCTCCCCGCAAGTCTTTGTGCCCGGAGGTGATCCGGCCGAGATGGAAGCGGTGGCGGAGCTGATACAACCTGCCAAGGAAGAGGCCATTCGCCGCTGGCAGGAAGCGCGCTTGTCAAAACCCTTCTGTTAGGGATCGGCGAGCACGCATAGACAAAAAAATCTGGCGCCGAGCGATTGAGATCGCTGCGACTCGCACAATCGATCGTCGGTAGCCGATCACGATCTTGGGCGCCGATTTGGTGCAGCTTTACAGTCCTGCGCGCAAAAGAACGGGAGTGTCGCATCTTGCGATGAGCTCTCGTAGCAGGCTCTGTGTGCCAGGTTACGTAGAATCGCGCACCCGAAATTTGCGCAACTTTCGCACGCGATCGCGAGGCCGAAAAGAGGAAGCCACGGTGTGGACCTTTCTGCCGCTCCGGCGTACGAATTGCCTGGCTGCGCGAGCGCAGTCGATGAGACTTCATTCAACGAAGGTGAGAAATGGCTAGAACGGGTAAGGTGAGGGTGCTTGTCGTCGATGATGATAAGCAGCGTGTTGAAGTATTTCAGCGTTGTCTCAGCTCAGACTTCGATGTCGTGGAGGCCACTCCAGGTCTGTCGGCAACGAGGCTGATGGAGAGCGAGCATTTTGATTTGCTCGTTAGCGACAAGCGCGGTCCAACGGGTATCGATTCGGGCACTGGCTTCGTGGGCGCATGCCCAAGTACGCGCAGCTTGCTCGACGCGATCGAAGGCTTCGGAGCGGAGAGCGGCGATGTCCTTGTCACCGGCGAGGCCGGCAGTGGCAAGGCACGTGTTGCGCGCTCCTTGCACCAGGCGACTAGAGGGGGCGGTGCCTTTCTCTGTCTTCGCTTGGCCGAGCTTGCTCCGGGGCAAATCGAAGCTGCGATATTCGACAAGGCGCGGGCACAGTCGTTGGCGGCAGAGCGTGGCACGCTCTTCATCGACGGCGTCGAGCGTATGTCGCACGAGCTGCAGGCGCGCCTGGTCGCCGACAGGGACCAAAGCTGGGCCGGCTGGCGGATCGTGTGTGCGACTGCCGAGGATCCAAGCGGCCTTCATCCGTTGCTCTTGCAACACCTGGGAGCGCGCGTGATCGAGCTCTTGCCACTTCGCGATCGCGGCGAGGACATCCCACCTCTGGCGGGTCACTTCGTCGCGCAGGCGAGTCGTCGTCTTGGCCGGCGCGGGATCAGCTTGAGCCGGGAGGCCATGGCGGAGCTGTGCGTCTACAACTGGCCGGGCAATGTCAGCGAGCTGCGAGAGGTTATCGAGCAGGCGGTTCCGCGCTGCAGCGATTTGGGCGAGATTGGCCCGGGTCTTTTGCGAGAGGGCAAGAGCCCAATCGTAGGCCAGGTCGTCGACGACATTATTGGTGGCAGCCGTGGACTGGATGCAGCCATGGCCGAGCTGGAGGCAGCGGTTATTCGCGAGGCACTGCAGCAGCAGCGCGGCAATCGCAGCGCGGCGGCTCGCCAGCTGAAACTGCCTCGGCAGACGCTGCAAGATCGCATGAAGAAGCACGGGCTCTGGCAGTCCTGAGAGCTAGCTAGAGCAGGGCTAGTGCGCCGACCAATGGAAACCGGTCGCCGCACTAGCTAGTATCCGCGGACATGGCTCGTTCAAAAGTCGCCGTCCTGCGCGTAGCTCCCGAAACGGTTCTAACCGACCTCGACAAGCTCTTTGACTTGGGTGAGGTCGACAAGGCTCTCGACGCTTCGGCGAAGACGATCCTCAAGGACAACATCTCCTGGCACTATCCCTTTCCAGGCGCGAACACCACCCCGTGGCAGCTCGAGGGCACTGTGCAGGCGCTGGCCAAGCGCGGCTTCACAGATCAGGTGTGCGTGCAGAACAAGACGGTCGTCACCGACGCCTTCAAGGGCGAGGATCTCAACGGCTACCTGCCGATCTTCAAAGAGTACAACATCCCGGTTCGCTACAACTTCAAGCCAGAGGATATGAGCTGGTCGGTGTACCGGCCGAGCGCGAAGATGAATGTGCTCGACTCGATCTTCCCGGAAGGCATTCTCATTCCGGACGATTTCCACGGCACCAATATCGTCCACTTGCCGACCGTCAAGTGTCACATCTACACGACGACCACCGGCGCCATGAAGAACGCCTTTGGTGGTCTGCTCAACACCAAGCGGCACTACACGCACAGCTGGATCCACGCGACGCTCGTCGACTTGCTGGCGATTCAGCGCGAGATTCACTCTGGCCTCTTCGCCGTCATGGACGGCACGACTGCCGGTGACGGCCCTGGTCCGCGCACCATGCGCCCGGTGTGTAAGAACGTCATGCTCGCTGGCGCCGACCAGGTCGCCATCGATGCGGTGGCAGCCAGCATGATGGGCTTCGATCCGATGACCATCGACTACATCCGCATGGCCGATGAGCAAGGCCTGGGCAACGGTCGACGCGAGAACATCGACGTGGTCGGCGATGTCGAGCTGGGCAGTCAGAAGTGGGGCTTCAGTGTCGGCGACAACGGCGCGTCGCGAATTGGCGACATCATGTGGTTTGGGCCGCTCAAGCCCCTGCAGAAGCTCTTCTTCCACACGCCCCTGCTGAAAGTATTCGTGGCCGGCTCCGAGATCTATCACGACTACTACCGCTGGCCCCTCAAGGACAAGAAGGTCTTCGAGAAGTGGTGCCGTGACACCGAGTGGGGCGCTCTGTTCAAGCGCTACCAGAGCGAAGGCTTCCTAGGGCGACCGTCGCGGGCTTCCGAGCGTGTCTAGCCGCACGCAGCTAGATGATCTCGCGATTCGCCAAATCGCCAGTGCCTTCGAGCTGGGCTATGTGCGTGACTGGCGGCCCGTCGCTGCGGGTACCATCAACACCAACTACGCACTGCACACCGAGGTTGGCGCCTTCTTCTTGCGGGTGAATGAGGGTAAGAGTTTATCTGAAGTGCTCTACGAGGTGGCCGTCGTCGAGCATTGGGCCGCAAACGAGGTGCCTACGCCCTTGCCTTTGCTCTCGCAGGCGGGCACGCGCTTTGTCCTGCGCGAGGGCAAGTACATCTCTGTCTTCCCCTGGTTGCCAGGTAGCCAGGTGGACTCGATGACCATTGGCGTGAGCCATTGCCAGTCCCTGGGCCGCCACATGGCGCGCCTGCACCGCACCGGTCGGCAAGCCAACGGCAAGCTGCAGGTCGACTCGCGCTATTCGGAGTCCCACCTGCGGGAGCTCTTTGAGACCATTGCCACGAGCGAGGATCCTGTCCTGGCAAAAGCGATCGCGCTGCTCCGCGAGGAACTCGAGTGGCTTGCCAGCCAGAGCGCGACGCGGGCGAGCCTCGAACGTGGACTCATTCACGGCGATCTCTTTCCCGACAACGTCCTCATCGAGGGCGACACGATCGTCTGGCTCCTGGACTTCGAGCAGGCCTGCTACGGAACTCTCATTGGCGATCTCGCGGTCGCCGTCAATTCCTGGTGCTTCGCGGAGGCTTTCGAGCCGGCGCGCATGCAGGCCTTGCTAGAGGGCTATTGCAGCGAGCTGGGCATCGAGGGGGTGGATAAGGACGCTCTTCACATCGAATTGCGCGCCAGTGCCGCTCGCTTTACGATCACCCGCATTAGCGACGTGTACCTGCCGGGGCTGAAGGTGCAGGGCAAGGACTTCAGGCGATTCTTGATGCGCCTTGCCCATTGGCGGGCCCAGGCCTGAGAGCCGAATTGCCGATTTGGCACGGAGTGCTGCACGGACCTGACAAGGCGGCAACTCGCTTGCTCCGGCACGAGGGCTTATGCTAACAAGATCAGGAGTTTGGGCGGCATAATGGCCGGCACTCAGGTTGCACTGGGTGAGCAGACTCTTCAAAGGGACATCGTATGCACAGTCGTTACCAGCATCGCCGCATTCTCTCGGCTCTCTGCGTCCTTGGCGCTCTCAGCATGGCAGCCTGCGGTGGAAGCACGCACTACATCGCCGGCACCAAGATCGAAAGCAACGATGAGAACGGCGCGCTCGTCAAGCGCGTCGAAGAATACCGAGCGGCGATTGAGAAGAAGGATGCATCCGCTCTCTTGCTGATGGCCTCGCGCGAATACTGGGAAGACAGTGGCACTCCGACGGGCGAAGACGACTATGGCTTTGCGGGCCTCAAGACTGTCATCAGCACCCGCTTCCAGCAGGCGGAATCTATTCGGTACTCGATGCGCTACAAACGCATTCGCTTCGTTCCTGAGTCGGCCAACGAACCGCGCAAGGCCTTCGTCGACGTTCTCATCGATGCCTCCTTCACGGTGCCCGATTCCCGTGGTGGCCTGCGGCGAACGGACAAGCGCGATCAGGGGCAGTTCGTCCTCGCATGGCAGGACGATAAGTGGATGTTCCTCTCGGGCATGTAGCGCCAGGCTCTTCGGCGAGCGCTGCTCGTTGCGTGTGCAGGGCCGGCGCTAGTCGGGGAGACAGACGCCGAAGACCTCGCTGCCAGCCACGCAGAAGCCAGGTCCACCGACGCTAAAACAACAGGTGCCAGTGCCACACTGATCCGAGCTGTCGCAAAACAGACTCGCGTCGGCGCTGCTGATCGAAGTGGCATCGGCGGCGGGAGGCGCTGCGTCGGGGCGCGGTGCGGCGTCGAAGCTTGGACCGGCATCGGGAAAGCTTGCCGCGATGCTCGCATCGGGATTGCTCAGCTGCTCGTTCTCTTGGTCGGAGCCGGCAACCGCGCACGAGGCCAAAAGTGCCATGGCTACGCACGCCGCCCGCACGCTCGTCCAAGGCACGAGTGACCGAGCGCCCTCGCGATGGACGCAGCTCTTTCGATGCTCAAGGACCCCCCTAGTCATGCGCGCATCGTAAAGCAAGAGCGGCAAGCGCGGGGCGCAAACTGGCACGCCGCAAGCGAATAAAATGATCGCTTGACGCAAAGAACTGGCGACTCGCCAGAGGCCACTAGCGCAAGCAGTTGGGCGCCGACGCGATCAGCAGTAGTCTTGCGCTCGTGAGCACGCGCAGAAGCTTCGGTAAGGCCATCGGTCCGGGATTGCTCTTTGCGGGGGCCGCTATTGGCGCATCGCACCTCGTGCAGTCGACACGCGCAGGCGCCAATTACGGTCTTGCGATGCTCTCTGTGGTGGTTCTCGCCAACTTGGTCAAATACCCAGCTTTCTCCTTTGGACCGCGCTACGCGGCTGCGACGGGGCTCTCGCTGCTCGAAGGCTATCGCCGACAAGGCCGATGGGCGCTCGTGCTCTACGGCGCTGTGACCGCGCTCAGTGTGTTCACCATTCAAGCCGCCGTTACCTTCGTCACGGCAGGCCTCGCCAAAGCGCTCACCGGTGTCGACTGGGATCCGCTGCTTCTCTCGGCCGGCATCATGGTGCTGTGCCTGGGGCTGATCGCTGCTGGTAACTACACCTGGCTTGACCGCATCGTCAAAGCCGCCGTGCTCCTTCTCACGATCGGCACGGTGGTGGCCACGGCCGTCGTCTTGCCGCGCATCTCTTGGGGGCATGCCTTTTGGCCGAACACGCAAATCCTCAGCGACACCAAGAGCCTCTTCTTCATCGCCGCTCTGATCGGCTGGATGCCGACGGCTATCGATGTCAGCGTGTGGCACTCGTTGTGGACCTTGGCCAAGTCACGGGCAACGGGCTACAAGCCTTCGGTCGAAGAGAGCCTCCTGGACTTCAACATCGGCTACGTAGGCACAGCCGTCCTCGGGCTGTGCTTCGTGCTGCTAGGGGCGGGTGTCGTGTACGGCACGGGCGTTGTCATGCCGGGTGGAGCCGCGGAATTCTCGGCGGCCGTCATTGGTCTCTACACCGATACCCTCGGCGAGTGGGCGCACTACGTGCTCGGCTTTGCCGCCTTCCTGGTCATGTTCTCCACGACGCTCACGGTGGTGGATGGCTCGCCACGGGCCATCTCGGCCTTCGTCGCGCGCTGGCAGGCCGCCGAGGTCGAGGGCGAAGCGGTCGGCGACAGCAGTGGTCGCAACTACTGGATCAGTGCTGTGGTGCTTGCCGCCGGATCGCTGCTCATCCTCAATCAGTTTCTGGCCAATCTGAAAGATCTGGTCGACCTGGCAACGACGATTTCGCTGGTGACCGCGCCGCCGCTGGCCTGGCTCAATCACAAAGCCATCTTTAGCGATGAGGTTGCTGGAGGCCAGCGCCCCGGCACTCTCATGTTCCGCGCCAGCCTGCTGGCGGTGGCTCTGCAAAGCTTGCTGGCAGGCTACTACCTGTATCTGCGATTTCTCATGTGAGGATGTGGCAAACTCGCTGGTATGAAGCGAAGAGACTTCCTGAAGCTCAGTGGTTGTTTTATCGCGGCCGCCTCCATGGCGAGTCTCCCCGGCTGTGGCGACGATGGCGGTGCCAAGACGGGCGTGTTTACTTTCGCGGAAGGCGTGGCCTCTGGCGATCCGCGCGCGAGCTCGGTCATGTTGTGGACGCGCGTGCAAGCCGTGAGCGAGGACGACGCTGACATCGCTCTCACCTGCCAGGTTTCAGAATCAGAAAACTTCTCAACGGTGGTCGTCGAGCGCGAGATCGTCGCCACGAGCGCAAGTGATCACACCGTGCGCGTGCTGGTCACGGACCTGCTTCCCGGCACCGTGTACTACTATCGCTTCGTGGCCGGCGGCGACACCATCGTCGGCCGAACTTGGACGGCGCCTGCCGACGACGACGAGACGCCCGTGCGCCTGGCCTGGGTGAGCTGTCAGGACTTCAGCGCCGGCGTCTTTGGCGCCTACCGACAGATGATCAACGACGACCTCGAGGCTAGCGAGGACGAGAAGATTCGCCTGGTCGTTCATCTCGGTGACTTCATCTACGAGACCATCGGTGGCCAGTTTCAGGTAGCCCTCGGCGACGAGATGCAGGCCATCGAGCTCAAGAATGCCGACGGTAGCCAGCGCATCATCGAGCCCTTTCCCAGCGGCGGCGGAGAGAAAGCAGGCGCCACCTTCGCGCAGACCCTCGAGGACTATCGCCACCTGTACAAGCAGTACCTGCGCGATCCGCACTTGCGGGCCGCCCGCGCTCGCTGGCCCTTCGTGCAGACCTGGGACGATCACGAGTTCACAGACGATTGCTGGCAGAGCCAGGCCAACTACGACAGCAGCAACAGCACCGACGAGCCCTCGCAGACGCGCAAAGTGGCTGCCAATCAGGCCTGGTTCGAGTTCATTCCCGCCAACCTCAGCGATGCAGAGGGCGCGCCCGGGGTTGCCAATGAGGCCGCTGACTTCAGCGCCGCCGCCGTTGAAGACGTCGCTTTCACTGACCGCAGCGAGAGCAACAACGCCGATGCGCTGGCTAGCCTCACCATCTATCGCAGCCTGCGCTACGGAAAGAACGTCGACTTCATCCTCACCGACGAGCGCAGCTATCGCAGCGATCACACCGTTCCAGAGGAAACCAGTTTCGGCTCGCCCATCTTCTTTCACCCGCGCACCGCGCTACCTGCAGAGTTGGTAAGCGTGATGGATGCGGGCAGCACCGCCAACGGCGGCAATCCACCCGATGAGATTCTCGGTTTCACCAACGCCCGCAAAGACAGCGCACCTGGCACCATGCTCGGCGCCGAGCAGAAGGCCTGGTGGAAGTCGACCATGCAAGCCTCGACCGCGACGTGGAAGATTTGGTGCAACGAAGTGCCCATGATGCGCTTTGGCGTCAAGGTCGGGCCCGCCGGTATCTTGATCTACGATCGCGTGGCCTTCTGCGACGCGTGGGACGACAAGCCGGGCGAGCGCAACGAGCTGATGGGCTTCCTTCGCGACGAGGCGATTGGCAACGTCGTTGTCATCAGCGGCGACATGCACGCGCACTTCGCCGGCACCTTGATGGATGATTACGACAGCGACGCACCGGTGCCGGTCGCTACCGAGTTTTTGGCGGCAGGCATTTCCTCCAACAGCGTCTTCTCCTTCTTTGAGTACTTCGTGCGGGCGCCGCAGCCAAAGTCGCTGCGCGACCTCATTACCTTCGACGCCACCGAGTTTGGCGGTGACAACAAGTTCGAGAACAACCTCAACGCGCTCTTGCGATTCGGCACCGGCTCGGCGCAGACAGCGGCCAGCACGGGCGACCCGGCGGCGGTGCTGGCGGCCGCCGATCCCGAGACCAATCCGCACCTGGCCTTCGCCGATTGCGATGCCCAGGGCTACGGCCTGATGTCGGTCACCAGCGCGGGAGTGCAGGCCACCCTGGTCACGATCAACCGCCCGGTCGCCGACATGGGCGAGGCCGGGCAGGGCATCAAGGGCACGGCCAGCTTCGAGCTCGCGGTCGACAATCCTGGCGGCCTTGTGGGTCCGACACTTAGCGGACGCAAGCCTTTTCCACTCACCTGAGTTCGGGCTGCGGACATGTGGGCGTGAACAAGATTTTGCGCCCGCTCCTTTGACATTAAGTGCTTAGCGGCGGGGCCTTCCGGATTCTTTTGCGCAAGAGCCGGAGCATGCGATCATTAGCAATGTGGGATTGCACAGCCTCATGGAGCTCGCGGGCTTTTTTACGGCGCACTCGGTGTGGCTGGCGTCCAGCCGCCAAGGGCCTGTGATTCCCATTCTGGCCTGCGAGAAGGCCGGGGAGCGCTCACTGCAGCGCTTCGACAATGAGGGCTCCATGGAGAAGGCCGTCAACCGCGCCAAGGCCCTCCTCAGCGCCAACATCGAGCAGGCCGAGCGCGGCATTGTCATCTACGACGCCTTCGTGACCATCGACGAGGTCCGCAACGACGCGCTTGTCGTGCACGCCGTCGAGTTTGGCCAGGAGCCGGTCACCATCGAAATCATCCAGCCCTATCGCCCGGCCAATTCGACCTCGGGCTTCGGCGTGATGCAGCCCAAGGTCAGCCTGCCAGACGACCTGGTGGCGATTGCCGATACCCTCATCGAGGCCTTCTTTCGCGGCCTCGATTCGCATGAAGAGGGTGGGCCCTTGTGGACCGACTCGCTGGTCGCGGCCTAGTGCCCAACGCCTGGCTTCGAAGGCAGGCGCCAACGCTTTAGCACCAAGCGCTGGCTCCGAAAGCAGGAAAGGCGCCCTGGTGGGCGCCTTCCTTTTTGGCTAGCCGCTCGGCTGAAGCCTCTCGCCGAGCGTCTTGCCTAGTAGCGGTAGGCGTTGCCTTTGTAGGGACCGCTCACTTCGACGCCGATGTACTTGGCTTGGTCTGCGGAGAGCTTGGTGAGCTTGGCTCCGAACTTGTCGAGGTGCAGGCGGGCGACCTTCTCGTCGAGGTGCTTGGGCAGAACGACGACACTCTTGCCGTAGTTCTCCGCGTTTTTGTGCAGCTCGATTTGCGCCATCACCTGGTTGGTGAAGGAGGCGCTCATCACGAAGCTTGGGTGACCGGTTGCGCAACCAAGGTTGACCAGGCGACCTTCGGCCAGAACGATGATCGAGTGACCGCCGCCCTTTGGACCGTGCTTGGTGTTCTTGAACTTGAACTCGTGCACTTGTGCTTTGATCTCGATCTTCTCGCACTCGCCCTTGGCGACCAGAGCCTCGAGGCCGGCCATATCGATCTCGTTGTCGAAGTGGCCGATGTTGCAGACGATGGCGTTGTGGCGCATCTTGAGCATGTGGTCGAGATTGATGATGTCCTTGTTGCCCGTCGAGGTCACGAAGATGTCGAAGTCGGCGACTGAGTCCTCGAGGGTGACGACGTCGATACCCATCATGCACGCCTGCAGCGCGCAGATGGGATCGATCTCGGTGATCGAAACGCGAGCTGACTGACCGGCAAGCGATTGCACCGAGCCTTTGCCGACATCACCGAAGCCACAGACCAGGGCTTTCTTGCCGGCGATGAGCACGTCGGTGGCGCGCATGATGGCGTCGACCAGCGAGTGGCGGCAGCCGTAGATGTTGTCGAACTTGCTCTTGGTGACGCTGTCGTTGACGTTGATGGCTGGGAAGAGCAGGGTGCCTTTCTCGACGCGCTCGTAGAGGCGCATGACGCCAGTAGTGGTCTCTTCGGAGACGCCGCGGATCTTGGCGGCCATGGGGCGCCAGAAGTTGTCGCCCTTCTCGGCGCGGACGGCGTGCAGGGTCTCGAGGATGATGCGGTGCTCTTCGCTCGTGCCCGTGCTGGAAGCGGGAATCTCGCCGGCAATCTCGTACTCGCTGCCAAGGTGAACCAGGAGCGTGGCGTCGCCGCCGTCGTCGAGGATGAGGTTCGGGCCTTCGCCGTCAGGCCAGACGAGTGCTTGCAGCGTGCACCACCAGTACTCGCTGAGGGTTTCGCCTTTCCAGGCGTAGACCGGGACGCCGGCTGGCTTGGCGACGGTGCCCTTGGGGCCCACGACGGTGGCGGCAGCAGCGTGATCTTGCGTCGAGAAGATGTTGCAGCTCACCCAGCGCACGTCAGCGCCGAGCTCGACCAGGGTCTCGATGAGCACGCCAGTCTGAATGGTCATGTGCAAGGAGCCCATGATGCGAGCGCCCTTGAGTGGGAACTTGCCGGCGTATTCCTCGCGAAGCGATGCCAGGCCTGGCATTTCGATGAGCGCGAGCTCGAGCTCTTTGCGACCAAAGCGCACGGTCTTTTCGCTGAGGTCAGCGACCTTGTGGTTCTCACCAGAGAAGGTTGCGAAGTTGGTGTTGAGGAAGGTCGCTGCTTTGGCCTTGGTTGCGTTCATGTGGTTCCTTGCGAGTGCAATGCTGACGTGGACTGAGTGACGTGGACTGTATA
>JAHEAK010000619.1 GCA_024642805.1 Kofleriaceae bacterium
GCTCTTGGGAGAACTCGTAGATGTATGGGTCGGAGCGGGTCCAGAAGGATGAACGCCGCCAGAAGGGTGAACGCCACCGGAAGGGTGAACGCCGCCGGAAGGGTGAACGCCGCCGGAAGGGTGAACGCCGCCGGAAGGGTGAACGCCGCCAGAAGGGTGAACGCCACCTGCATAGCCGCCGCCATGCCCCGAATGCCCGTAGCCCGGTTCGCAATTGTCTTGCAGCTCGATGGATAGATCCACCTGACTTTGCTCTTCCTCCGGTTCTCTCGCTGCCTGGTCCGCACTGCTGAAGGCTTGCACGACCCGCACTTTTTCGCCGCGCTCTTCGGGGCTCAGTTGGGCCATGCGCAGCAAGTCCTGTTGCGGGATGCGGTGGGAGGATGAAAGACACCCCGTCGCTAGCAATGCAACGACGCACACAGACAGCAGACGTCGGGCGATAGACATCCCCGCCCCTAAAGCAATGCCCATACCGCTTCGCCGGAATGGGATCGCGCCCTTAGCCGAGGGACGCTGTCGCCGCCAAGCACAGGTGTGCATCTGCTTCACAGCGCATAGGCAAGAGCTGGCAAATCTCGGCGAGCGCACCGAAGCAAGGCCAGCTACCAGTGCAGGGCTGCACCTGCCCCGCCCGTGGCGCGGCCTAGAAGCGGCCTTCGAAGACCGGCAGACGCAACTCGACAGCGCGCGCACCGGCCACGCTCTCGGTCTTCACATCGAAAACCGGAACGTCGATGGCCAGGCGGTAGCCGGCAACCGCCAGATCGAGACGACTTTGCACTCGCGCCTGGCTGCCCGTCACCAGCACGTCGCTTTCGAGGCGCAAGCGAAAGGCATTGGGATCACCTCCACCCAATCCCAGGCGCGCCGACTGCCCGACAAAGTCGAACTTCATGGCCACGAGCCCGCTTGTCATCTTGCGCAGCGAGAGGGTGAACTCATCGCTGTAGTCGTTGAGATTGGCTTTGACGCGCAGACTCAAGCTGCGGCCCTTGCTCACCACGATCGGCTCGGCGTGCTCCTCCGCCCACGAAACACGCACGCTCGCCACGAGCAAGGCTAGGGCGAGCAGGGCCAGAGCCTTGTGTCGCAGGCCTGGATCCCGCAGGGCCCGGCTCAAGCCAGGGAGGGAGGTGCGCACCATACGCCCAATGCTAGAACTAGAAGAAGTACTGGGCGCCGACGCCGGTGTAGAACACCGTGCGCATACCGAGCTCGATGTTGATGGCCAGGTTCTTTGCTGGCGTGAGCTGCACGCCGCCGACAACATTGAGCACCGGTGGAAAGCGGAAGAAGTCCTGCTTGTCGTTGACCTGCGCGCCGTTGTTGTTCTTCACGCAATCGTTTTGCGTGTCGGGACCAACGCACACGGCATCGGTCTCAATGACATCGCCCGTGACGATGCCAAAGCCAATGCCACCACCGTAGCGCAGAGCCACCAGGTCGCTCAGCTTGCGGTGGTACACGAAGGCGGCGTCGATGGTGTACCAGGCCAGACCGTCGAACTCGATGAAGTCGGTGGTTCCAGGCTCAAGAGGGCTACCACCACGCTCGACGAAGAAGCCGTCGTCGGGCCCCAGGGTGTCGTACTCGAAACCGACGGAGAACTCGAAGTCGGCTTTGCGGCGCACGTAATCGAAGCCAAATCCACTGCGCGAGACGCCCGAGGCGGCCTCCTCCATGAAGATCTCGATGAGACTCTTGGGCAGGAAGATGTAACGCAAGCGCAGGCCGATGCCGTGTTTGACCGCATTGGGGTCCTCAACGGCGGGCGGCGGCGCAGGTTGGCTGCCATCCTCGTCCTGGCCCTCGCTCATTTCGGCCTCTGGATCCTCGTCCTGCGCCCAGCTGGTGCGGGCCGATCCGACGGAAATCAAAAGGAGTATTGCGAGTATATTGAATCGTGCCGTGCGAATGAGCATTGTATTCTCCGTGGTAGCGGGGCGACTATACGCATATCGTCTCGGCTTCACGAGAGCCACTTCCTTGAACCTGTGTCTGCTTACCAAAAAGTGCTGCCCGCCACGCAGTCCGCGCCGCGCGGACCAGGTCGGCCCCTTGCGCGCCTAGCGACCATCTGGGCGCTACTGGCCTTGCCTGCGTTGGTAGCGGCCTGTTCCCCTGGAGCGAGCGCCGGCTCCACTTGCAGTCGCAACAGTGATTGCGCCGACGATCTACAGTGCTTGCAATCGGTCTGTGTGCCGCAGTGCGTGCAGAATTCCGATTGTGGCGACGGCTACATCTGCGCCAGCAATGGCAGCTGCCAACCTGTGATCTCGGCTATCGGTGACAGTTGCAAGAGCGAGTGGGATTGCGGCCTGGGGCAAGGTTGCGTGCTCGACGACGCGCTCGCCGATCCCAGCGGCAGCAAAATTCTGAGCGCGACCTGCCAGGAGCAAGGGACCGGCAGCAACGTTGGCAGCCTGTGCTCGGTCGACGAAGACTGTCGCAACTCACTGTGCACTCTCGGCCACTGCAGCCAGCTGTGTGAGGTCAATAGCGATTGCCCAAGTGGGACCGGCTGTGAGCTCATCCCGCGCCTCATCCCTGGCGACTCGGTGCTCTTCAAGGGCTGTCTGCAATCGACGGGCGTGTTGCAGACCGAGATCAAAATGAGCTCGCCCGCCGAGCGCTTGCGCATCTTGGTACCGAGCTCCGCCCAAAGCCTGACCCTGGTGGCGCAGGTGGCTGACGACGTTCACTTCGTGGGTGCAACTCGAGTGGTGTCACCTCGCGGCGAGCTTTTGTACAGCGGATCCACAGAGCTCGCGCAGATTCTGGCCAATCCGATTCGCTACTTCCGACAGCGGCGAATCTCCACTTTGATGATTCCCAACAGCAACACCTTCGATCTCGAGACCGGGGTCTATCAAATCGATGTGGCCAGCACATTGCCCCCTGTGGCCCCAGGAACGGCCATTCCCAAGGTGCAGGTCTTTTACAAGCTCGACACTAGCCGCAAGCTGGACCTGCATTTTTACTTCCTGGATCTCGACAACCATCCTTGCCGCGCACAGTTCGACGTCGACACCATCGACGCCACCACCGCGCAAGACTCGAAAGACTTTCAAGACTACGTCGGCGAGTTGAGCACCATCCTCGCGTCGGCCGACATCGAGGTCGGCACCAAGAGCTACACCGATATCGATCGCGCTGATCTCGATGGCATCGTCGACGACGACCTCGAGGATCTCTTTCGCCTGGCCGACAACGACTCGGGCATGGCGGTGTTCTTCGTGCGCTCGCTCTCGCCAGACGGCGTGCAAGCTCAAAACGGTGGAACCCCTGGACCAGCGCGCATGCCACACACCAGCGCCTCCGGAATCGCGGTCTCGATGGACACGCTCTGCTATCGACCATGGAGCGCACTGGCCCGCGTCACCGCGCACACCATCGCCGGGCAAATGGGCCTGTGGAACAATCGCGATCCGCAGGGCTCTCCCGATCCCATTTCCGACACCGATGGCAGCACTGACAACTTGATGTTCTTCGGTGAGTTCGGCGGCACCACCCTCAGCCCTGGCCAAAAGAGCGTGCTGGGCAACTACCCGGGGTTGCGATGAAGAGGCGCACACGCTGGATCGTTGTTGGTTCGTTGTTCTGCCTGGTCAGCGCCGGGGCCGCGACCACCTTGCAGGCGCCGAGCGGCGATCCAGATGTG
>JAHEAK010000063.1 GCA_024642805.1 Kofleriaceae bacterium
AGGCGCTCATCCTCGGTCTTGGGAATCTTGGCCAGTGCGCGCTTGAGCGCGTCGAGCGATTTGTTCTGATCGGCGAGGGTCTCGGGGCTCGCGCTGGCCAGCTCGGCCTGCTTTTCTTTGATGGTCTTCTCGAGGGCTTCGATGCGCGTACCCATGCGGCTGGTACGGCTGAGCGCATCGAGCTTGAGCAGCTTGCGCCAGCGCTCGGCCAGTTCCTCATCGCTCTTGGCGTAGTCGATCTTCTTGGCGTCAGTCTCGCGTGACTCGTCGACCGTGAAATCGAAGGACTCGGCGAGGCGGGCGTTTACGATCTTCTCGACCGCCTTGAGGCGACGGGCGAAGATGTCGGCGGCCATGTGGGCGACCCGGAGCTTGCCGCTCAGCAAGTCGTCGTCGAGTTCGGTCTCGTGTGCACGTAGGGTCTGCGCGTCTTCGGCGAGCAAGAACAACTTGTCTGGATCGAGGATGTCGAGGAACTGCTGAAAACTCTTTTTGGACAGCTCGTCGTCGATGTTCTGGCCGTGGACGTGTTGCACCTTCAAGAGGTGGGCGATGGCCTGGGCGAGCTTTGGCTCGCGAGAATCGGCTTGGCTGACCTCATCTTCGGCACGCGGCTGCGGTCCGGGGACCGGGGGCCTAGGCTCTGCGGAGGAAGTTCCGGAGGACTTGCAGGCCGGGCTGAGGGCGACCCCACCCAAGGCGAGGCTGCCGAGTGCGATAGCGCCGAGGACGAGCGCGCTGTGGGCGAGGCCAGACGAGCGACGAAAGCGGGGAAAGCTCATTGTCCTTAGCTTAGCAGCCAACGCCATGCGCGCAGGCCCCGAAGCTCAAATGCTTTCGGGGCCTAGCGGGAATAATTCGCCACGGCGGCGAGTATGTAGGTGGCTTAGAGCGTCTCGAGATAAGCGATGAGATCGCTCACCCCTTGCTCGTTCAAATGCGAGAGCTTGCCCATGCCGTGAATGGTGCCGTTTTCCAGCAAGAGGGTGCGCAAGGTGGCGGCGCTTCCGTCGTGATAGTAGGGCGCGCTGGCGGCGAGACCGACCAGGGCGGGGGTATCGACTTTGCCCAGATCTTCGGCCAGCTCATAGGTCTTGCCGTTGGTTCGCATGGCGCCGCTATGACAGCTGCTGCAGCCGACTTCTTTGCTGGTGAAGAGTTGCTGGCCGCGCTGCACCGCTTCTTTGGATGCGATGGTTGGGGTGCGCACTTGCTTGGTCTCGGTTAAGAAGGTCGCGATGTCCTTGGCTTGACTCTCGTTGATGCCAGAGCCGCCCAGGCGAGTGACTGTGTGCAGGAGACTGGTCTGCAGATCTTTGTCGCCGCCATCCCACTTGAAGGGATGGGTACCGACGGTCTTGCCAGCCAAGAGCGGCGTCTGCAGGGCCATGCCACTGATACGCCAGCTCAAGCCGTCTTGACGACCCTCGGGATGGCAGCTCTCGCAGGCCATGACGCCGCTGGTGGAAATTTGTGAGTTGTCGCCCATGCGAAAGAGCGCGCGTCCTCGACGTGCAGCCAGGGACAGGCGGCTAGTGGTGAGTGCCTCGGAAGTCGCAAGATGAACCTGCGCATCTTTGCTCTGACTGACACTGGCGAGCTTGCGGCTCAGCGAGCAGAAGGCGACCACGGAGCCGTCGTCAGCTACGGTCAGGGAGGTGGGGCCACAAGGATCAGCGGCGTTGCTCAAGGCGGTTGCGAAGCTGAGGTGAATGCTTGGCTTGGAGGCGTCGGCCAGGGCGATGATCGAGTCGGAGCCATAGCCGGCCACGTAGAGCAAATCGCGAGCGGCGTCGTAGCTCATGGCGCGCGGCTGATGCAGGCGAATCTCTGCCTTGGCCAGCTTTTCGAACTCGCCCTCCTTGGTGGACAAGAAGGCCAGGCGATGCTGAATGGGCCGCTCGAAGCGCGAGCCGCCGCCATACACCCCCGTGTTCTCTCCACCCGAGGTGGCCAGCTGGGGAATTGATTCCTGATGGGGAACGATGGCCATGTCGTTACCGACGTAGGTGACTGCGAAGGCTGCGCGCGAGAAGCGTCGCCCTTCATCGGCACTGGGCGCGCCGCCGGTGGATGTACCCATGCTACCGGCAAAAAATCCGGCGTTTCCCTGCGGCATGGCGTTTTGCTGAAAGGGCGAGCCGAAGAAGCCGCTCGAGCTGCTTGGTGCCGGGATGCTGCGATCGAGGGAAGCAAAGCGCAGGCTCGGCGTCGAGCCGCTCAGCCCAACACGCGCCACGGCGCTGGTGTTGAGGAAGGTCACCATCGCTTCTTTGCCGCTGGGCGCGATGGCCACGCTACGCGCTTCGGGACCGATGTCGATCGACCACTTCTCGTTGCCAGTGGCCACGTCATAGGCACTGAGCTCTTTGTCAGCCACCGTGGTGACCAAGAGGGTTTTGCGATCGGGGGTGAGGGCCAGACCGTAGGGCTCTGCGCGAGTCTTGATGGTGCGCAAGAGGCGCAGACCCCGCGCGTAACTCACGACAGCAATCGAGTCGCCGCTGCGATTGGCGACGTAGGCGTTTTGGTCCTTGCGATCGACGACCAACTGAGCGGCGTCGGCACCGATGAGGAGCTTGGCTTTGGCCTTGCCCTCGCTATCGGTGAGAAGCAGCATGCCCGAGTCGGGGTCGATGACCAGGGTGCCACCACTAACGGCGGCGATGCCGCTGCTGCTCAGGTGCGAGGGCGCGGCCACGACCGGCTCACCCTTCTTGCCGGCAACTGGGCTGTCGAGCATGGTGAAATCGGAACTCACTTGTGCGTCATCGAAGCTGACCATCATCTCCGCACCTACACGGTCGGCGGATGCGATCTGGACGGTCAGGCCAGCAAGGAGAAGCGAGGCCGCGGAGAAGATTTTCGTGTTGCCCATATCAGATGTCCCAACGCACCAGACACGCGGAGGATTCGCGAGTTTCGTTTTTCTTGGCTCAGCGCGAGGGAATCTTGGAAAGAGCAATGAATGCAGCATGTTGCTGCACGGATCCAACCCTCCCTATGGAGAGCCGAGCCGAGCGCAGATGTCGCGCAGAATGATCACTTCTCGCAAGCCCGCGCCGACTTTCCCGACGGATCGAGTGTGGTCGACGAGGCCGGTGAGGAAGAGCTCGCTCTTTGTCACATCTTTGAGCCCTTCGTAGAGCTGCTCCGACTGGCTGTAAGGAATGACGTCGTCGTCGAGACCGTGGACGATGGTGACCGGGCAACGCACCTGGGCCATGCTGGGACCCGGATCGAGAAGAGCCCGTAGGCTCGGTTCGCCCAGGGCTTCCCGGCAGTACTCGTAGCTCTTCGGGCGCAGGCCACAACCGAGCAAAAAGGTTTCGGCGAGCTGCGGGTCGAGCCGGCTGGCGATGATGCGCGCCAGTGGCTGATAGCGCTCGCTGGCCTTCATCTCCGGTCGTCCCCAGGTCGCTCGCACGTACTCCATCCAGGCGCGGTCGAGGGCGGGGCGATCGCCGTCGAAAGCCTCGAGCGCATCGAGCAAGTTCATGAAGACCACCGGCTGGTTGAGAGGGTCGCGCTGCCCATGTTTGCGTCCATCGATGCACCCGGTGAGGCAGTACTCGATGGTCTGACTCCAGTTGGCATACCCGCCAAAGAGAAAGAGCCGGCGCAAGCGCGAGCGAAAGCGCGGCGAGGAGGCGACACGCAGGGCTGGCAGAGCGCCGAAGGAAATGCTGAAGAGCGCGGGTTGGCGATCGCAGCTCCAGTCTGGTCTCGACAGCAAGAGATCTAGGCATCGAGCCAGATCCTCGGTGAGGGAAGCGCGCACGCGCAGCTCCATGAAGTCGGGCAAGAAAGGCGCGAGCACGTTGTAGCCGGCACCGCTCAGGACTCGACAGAATCGATCGAGGCGCGGGTCGGCGGGGCCCGCGTAGTGCAGGCCGGGCGCAATCAAGTAGCTTGCCCGCAGACGGTGCGCTGGCGGTTGGTAGAGCCAGGCGCGCATGGGCCGTGTTGCTTGCTCGGAAGCTGGTACCTCGACCTCTGTGCGGCGAATCTCGCCTGGCAATGCGCTGGCGCCAGACCACGGGCCGAGCCATCTTGCCAGATGCAGAGCCGAGCGATACCTGCGAAACACGCACGCATAGTACACTGCGGCGCATGGCATTCGACGAGCTGCGAGAGGATTACCAGGGAGCTGCTCTGCACAAGAAGAATTGCGCCGCCGACCCGCGTGCGCAATTTCAGGCCTGGTTCGACGAAGCGGTGCAGGCCGAGATTCCCATGGCCAACGCGATGACCTTGGCGACGGTGGATGGCCAAGGAGCTCCGCACGCTCGCATCGTCTTGCTCAAGGAGCTGAGCGACGAGGGCTTTGTCTTCTTCACTAACTATCAGAGCGACAAGGGGCAGGAGCTGGCCGCACACGCCAAGGCAGCGCTGGTCTTCTGGTGGCACCCACACACGCGCCAGGTGCGCATTGAAGGCCAGGTGCACAAGGTAAGCGCGGCCGAGAGCGACGCCTATTTCGACTCCAGACCGCGGGCATCCAACCTCGTTGCCATGGCCTCCGCGCAGAGTCGAGCGGTGGAAAGTCGCGCGGCCATGGAGGAGGTCATCGCAGCCGAGGTCAGGCGCGCGGGCCAGGCTCCGATCACGCGGCCGGCGCATTGGGGCGGCTATTGCGTGCGGCCGACCCGCTACGAGTTTTGGCAAGGCCGCCCCGATCGCTCCCACGATCGCCTGGTCTACTCGCAGGATGCCTCGCAAGTGTGGACGATCACTAGGCTATTTCCCTGATCTCCCGCTTGCTCCTCGAGGTCCGGCGGCCTGCATGCGACCCCGTGGCGCGGGCTCTGGACAGCGGCGGCCAGGCTTCGGATACTTCGGGAAGCTAATCTTTTCGCTCGCGAAACAACTCGGCGAACCCATTTACTCAGCAAGAGGAATCTCATGTCTCAGCGCTTCCAAGAAGAACACCAAGCCTTTCGCCGCACGGTGAAGACCTTTGTCGAAAAGGAACTCGCTCCCAATGCAGACCAGTGGGAAAAGGACGAGACCTTTCCCAACTGGGTCTTCAAGAAGGCCGGCGAGCTCGGCGTTCACGGGGCGCACTTCAAAGAGGAGCACGGCGGCCAAGGTGGCGACTACTGGTTCAGCGTTGCCAAGGGCGAAGAGTACGCCGGTATCCACTCCGCTGGCGTCGGTATGGGCCTCTTGGTGCAGAGCGACATGGCCACTCCATGCATCGCCGACCTTGGTTCCAAAGAGCAAATAGAAGAGTTCTTAAAGCCAGCGCTGGCCGGCGACAAGATCGCCGCTCTCGGTGTCACCGAGCCAGATGCCGGCAGTGACGTGGCTGGCATCCGCACCACCGCCAAGCGCGATGGCGATGACTACATCATCAATGGCGCCAAGACCTACATTACCAATGGCACCCGCGCCTCCTTCGTGACCCTCTTGTGCAAGACCGATCCCAATGCCGGCTACGGCGGCATCTCGATCATTCTCTTGCCCACCGACACCAAGGGCTTTCACGTCTCCAAGAAGCTCAAGAAGCTCGGAAATCACGCCAGCGACACCGCTGAGCTGCATCTGGAAGACTGTCGCGTGCCGGCCCGCTACCTGCTCGGCGAAGAGGGCAAGGGCTTCTACTACCTCATGCAGAACTTTCAGACCGAGCGTCTGATTGGCGCGGTCACCACTGTCGCGGGCTGCCAGCGAGCCATCGACACCAGCGTCGAGTACGGTCGCAATCGGACCGCCTTTGGCAAGCCGATCATCAAGCGCGAGGTCTGGCAGCACCGATTCGTCGACATGTACACCGATCTCGAGGCCGCTCGTCAGCTGACCTATCGGGCCGTCGAGCAGTACAACGAGGAGCGCTACGAGAAGGGCGGCAGCCTCAGCTTTGACACTGTCAAGCTCATCTCCATGGCCAAGCTCTTCGTCGGCGAGAAGTCCAGCACGATTATGGACGAGTGCCTGCAGTTTCACGGCGGCATGGGCTACATGGACGAGACATTCATTTCTCGTGCCTGGCGCGATCAGCGACTGATTCGCATCGGCGGCGGCACCTCCGAAGTGATGCGCTACGCGATCGCCAAGATCATCGGCCTCTAGCGCTTAGGAATTGTTCTCACGGCGGGTCGCCTGCCGTGATGGACAGCGCCTACTCGTGGTGCAAGGCGTCGATGGGCTCGAGACGCGAGGCGCGTATGGCCGGGTACAGGCCCGAGAGCAAGCCGACGGCGATCGAGACTCCCGTCGACACCAGCACCGAGAAGGCGGTCACGACCGTCGGCCAATCGGCGTAGGCGGCCACGACCTTGGCAATGGTGATGCCGGTGGCGATGCCAATGAGGCCACCGAGAACCGAGAGGGTGAAGGCGCTGACCAGGAACTGAAAGCGCACATCGCGACGCCTGGCGCCGACCGCGCGCCGAATGCCGATCTCGCGCGTCTGCTCGAGCACCGAGGCCAGCATGATGTTCATGATGCCGATGCCGCCGACCAGCAGCGAGATGCCGGCGATGGCGCCCATGACGATGTTGAAGATGTTCTGGGTCTGGCGGCTCTGCTGCAAGAGGGCTTCTGGCACGACCAAGTCGTAGTCCTTGACGCCACCGTGCAGGCGATCGAGCAGGGTGCGCGCGACGATGGCGGTATCGCTCGGCGATGCACCAGGACTCATGCGCAGGATGATTTCGTCGAGGGGCGACTCCAGAGGCGCGTGGTCGAACTTGCGCAGAATGGTCGGAAAGGGCACGTAGATGGCATTCGAGGTCGTGCTGATGCTGACGCCCTCGACGCTCTTATCGCCAGCACTGGCTTCTCCGGCGACTCCGATGACCTCGAGCCAGAGGTCGTTGACCTTGACCTGCTTGCCGAGGGCGGGCAGGGGGCCAAAAAGATCGCGTCGAGCGGCCGGGCTGAGCACGGCAACTTGTGCGTGAGTGCTTTCGTCGTAGCCATCGAAGAAGCGACCCTCGCTCACGTGCAGGTTGGAGAGCAAGGCGTGGTACTTGGAGACACCATAGAGCTTGGCTTCGCTCTTACCGGTGGCACTGCGCACGCTGTAGGGCGTGAGCATCGAGCGCGGGGCGACCGCCTCCAGATTGGGAATAGCCTCCTGCATGGCGACGATGTCCCGCTGGGTGAGCCCAGGTGACTGCTTGCGAATTTCGGCCAACTCATTGCCGTCGAAGCTGCGGGCGCGCACGACGATGTTGCGGACGCCGAGTTTCTCGATGAGCTCCAGCGATTGTTTCTCGGCGCCGGCGCCGATGGAGAGCATGGCGATGACCGCGCCCACGCCGAACATCATGCCCAGCATGGTCAGGCCCGAGCGAAGCTTGTGCTCGCCCAAATCGGCCAGGGCGCAGCGGATGGCGTCACTTGCTCTCACAGGCCAAGCTCCTCGTCACCGGCTGGCGCCGGGCCGCTTGTGTTGGTGTCCTCGCTCTCGTCGGTCTTGCGGGTATCTCCGAAGGGATCGCTGGTGGCGATGATGTCACCCGCCTTCAGCCCTGCCTCGACGACCACCAGGCCGGGGGTGCCGGTGCCAAGGGTGAGCTTGACGGCTTCAAAGGAGTCGCCCACTTTGCGGTAGGCGACGTTCTCGCCTTCCAGCTCGAAGACGCACTGCCTAGGCAAGGTGATGGCATCGGCCGACTCGAGCTCGAGCTTAGCGGCCACTCGCTGGCCAGGCTTCATCAGCGCGGTGTCGGTCTTTTCGAGGCTAAGAATAACACTGAAGTACTGAATGGGGACTTCGTTTTGTCGGCGCTTGGCCAGTGAGTCGACGCTTTTGATGGTGCCGGCAAAGCTCTGATCGCGGTGCGATTCCAATACGATGCTGGCAAGCTTGCCAGGTGCAAGCCCCATGGCATCGGCTTCGAGCACGAAGACTTCGGCCTCCATGGTTGCGACCAGGGGCAGGTTGGCGATGCTCTGCCCGGGATGCACACTGTCGCCAGCCTTCAGCTCCGACCAGTCGTAGACGAAGATACCTGCGTGCGGCGCGACCACCTCCATCTTCGATAGGCCCTGCTCGGCGCGGCCAATGCTCAGCTCGGCCGCCTTGCGCTCGAGGTCGAGCAGTCGCATCTTCGAGCGAGAAATCTTGCGATCGATGCTGGTCGCCTTCTCGGCGTGTTGAACACGAGCTTCGCTGAGTTGGCCGTCGATGCGAGAGGTCAGGATCTCGTTGGCACTGAAGATCTCGTCGTCCTCTTCTTGGGCACGCTCCTTGGCCAACTCCAGATTGAGCTGCGCGAGCTCGACTGTGCGCTTGCGCTCGTTGTCGGCGCTCTCCGTAGATGCACGCTCGCTGGCGAGCTTCACGTCGGCGACCCGCCTGTCGGTTTGACCATCGATGAGATTGCGCTCGAAGTCATCGCGATCGAAGCGAACCACCACTTCGCCAGCCTCGACCGCACTGCCGTTGGGCTTGATCCATGCGATCTTGAGCGGGGGCACGCCGACGGGCGCTGTGATGGGCGTGGCCTTTTCGGCCTTGAGGTAGCCTTCTGCGGGCACGCTGCGCTCGAAGGGGCGCGCCTGCACGACCATGGTCGGTACCGGATGGCTCTTGGCTGTGCGCAGGCGGGCGGCCAGGCGTGTGCCGCCGAACACGAGCAAGCCACCGACGATGATCGCAGCTGCCAGCTTGGCGACTTTCATTGCGTGCCCTCCACGCGCTCGGTGCGTGAGATGCTGTCGCCCTTGGCAAGCCCAGACAAAACCTGTACGCCACGTTTGCCGCGCTTGCCCAGGGTGAGCAGCGTGCGCTGACTGCTATCGCCCTGACGCTTGTAGGCGACCGGGCCCTCGGGAGAGCTAAAGATGGCATCGACGGGGATGATGAGTGCGTCGGCAATGCGCTCGGTCTCGACCTCGCCGCGATAGCGCATGCCGGGACGAAGCTGCAGGCCGTCGATGGCGTCGATCTTCATCTTGACCTGAACGACCTTGGTCGGGATGTCGCGCGACTTGCGCTGCACATTGCGCGCGATGTCGGTGATGGTGCCGATGACCTCGCTGTCGGGATGCGCGTCGAGTCGCACGCGCACACTCTGGCCCAGGCGCACCACTGCCGAGTCCGCTTCGTCGATACTGCCCTCGGCCATCATCGAGTCGAGGGTCGCGACCTCGATGACGTTGGCAGCACGCCAGACTCGGTCGCCGACTTTGAATTTCTCTTCATCCCAACTGGTGCCGTAGATGACCGTACCGGCCTTCTGAGCCGTGATGGTCATGGCAGCAATGTTGGACTGCAGGCGCTGGACTTGCTTTTCGGCGCGGCGCAGCTGCGCTTCGATGCTGGCCAGGGTCGCCTGTCCGTTGGCGGCGCGCCGCTTCATCTGTGCCATGAGGTGATCCACGCGCGCAACAGCCGCGTCGCGGTCGATGCGGGCTTTTTGCAGGGTCAGGTTGCTCGTCAACTCCTCGCTCTGATCTGCCGACAAGGTTGCTTTGCGCACTTCGGCTTCGGCTTCGGCGAGGGCAAGAGCGGCGTCTCGCTCGACGAGCTCGAACTCGGAGCGAGTCTTGTCGAGCTGTGTCTGCGCTGTGTCGCGGCGGTTCTCCTCTGTGAGCAGCTGCTCTTCCAAGGTGCTGGCATCGAAGGCGAGCAGAAAATCGCCGACGGCGACAGGCTCACCCTCAGGGGCCAGGTTGGCAATCTTGTATTCCCAGACGTCCTGAAGACCAGGGGGACCGACGGAGACCGATTGCGTGGCTTTCAAGGTGCCCGTGATTTCGACGCCGATGACGAGCGTGTCCTTGCTGACCGCCACCCATTCGCCAGCATCATCCTTGCTGCACGCGCCAAGGGCGGCGAGCGCCAGGCACAGAGACGCAAAGAGCGCCTGGTAGCGCGCGCAACAGCGCGCAAGGCCCATCGATCTGCTCGCTCGGCAGGTCATCGCGCGCTCCGGTCCGAGAGGCGCGTGCCCTCAGTGAGGCCATCGAGCAGCAAGCACTCCTGCGCCGAGCAGCGGCCGATGGAGATGGCTTGCTCGCGACCGTCTTCGAGCTCTGCGAAGATCTCCTTGCTATCGAAACGCAAGGCAGCGCGCGGCACCAGCAGGACGCCGGGCTCTACCGGATCGACGACCTCTACTTGCACTGACATGCCAGGTCGCATGCGCTCCTGATCGGTGCTCTCCAGCTCGAGTACGACTTCAAAGGCGCGGCGCAGCGAGTCTTGTGCCGGTGACTGCGCGACCGGGCTGATCGAGCGAATCTTGGCCGGGAAGCTGAGATCGGGATAGGCGTCGAGCACGCACTGCGCCGGCATGTCGATGTGAACGCGACCGTCATCGACGTCGGAGAGCTCTGCTTCGACGTTCATGACCGCGAGATTGGGTATCTCCAAAATGACCTGCCCAGGCCAGCTCTTGTCGCCGACTCGAAAGGAGCGGCCCTCCTGCCAGTTCTCGGCGGCCACCAGGATGCCATCGCGAGGCGCCTCGAGCACGTAGTCATCCAGCTTGGCGAGTTCGCCCTCGATGTTGCGCTCGGCCTTGCCAAGCGCTAGCTCCTTTTGCTCGAGGGCCAACGCGGCAATGCGCTTCTCGGTCTGCAGCGCTTTGTCAGCGGCCGTGTGTTCGCGAGTCGCTCGGTCCAAGGCAAGCTGCATGTCCTCATAGACCCGGCGCGGATAGGCATCTTTGGGCACGCTGGCGTCGAGCTTGGCCTTGCGCAAGCTGTAATCTGCTTGCTCCAGGGCCTGCTCTTTCTCGGCTATGTTGATGGTGCTGTCATTGCGCTGCTGCAAGAGGTCATTGCGGGCCGCTAGCAGCGCCTCCTTGTAGTTGTCGAGGGTGCTGACGATCGCCGAGTTGTCGATCTCGAGGACCTTGTCGCCCTTCTTGACCTCTGCGCCGTCGTCGGCCATCCAGCGAATGGACACGCCCCACGCCCCTTGCGGGGATGAGATGGAGGCGGAGTCGGCCGCCCGCAAGACGCCACTGAGACGAATGCTGGTCTGAAAGTCTCCGCGGTGCACGACTAGCTCTTGGGACTGTGCTGCCTGGGCGGAGGAGGTCTCACTAGTCGAGCACGCGCCGCCAAGGCCTAGCGCCATGGGGCTAAGATAAAGTAGCAGTGTCGATCGTGGCCAGAAGTTCATGCGCGCAGCCTCGCGACTTCTTCGCCTGGCCCGTCGGCGACGACCAGGCCATCGCGCATGCGAATGGCGCGTGGGCACTGTGCGGCGATGGTGGGCTCGTGGGTCACGATCACGATGGTGTTGCCGGCCTCGTGCAGCTTGGAGAAGAGGCGCAGGATATCGGCGGCGGTAGCCGAGTCGAGATTGCCAGTGGGCTCGTCGGCGAGAATCAGCGAGGGGTTGGTGACCAGGGCCCTGGCCACGGCGACGCGCTGTCTCTGACCACCACTGAGTTCGTTGGGACGGTGCTTGACACGCTTGCCCAATCCCACGACATCGAGAGCTTGGCCGGCGCGTTCGAGTCGCTCGCGAACCGAGACGTTGCGATAGACCAGGGGCAGGGCGACATTGGCCAGTGCGGTCGAGCGCGGCAAGAGCTGAAAGTTTTGAAACACGAAGCCGATCTTCTCGTTGCGCAGTTCGCTGAGCTCATCGTCATCGAGGTCCTCGACCAGTCGACCGTCGAGGCGATACGAACCCGAGGAGGGTTTGGCCAAGCAGCCCAGGATGTTCATGAGGGTCGTCTTGCCCGAACCGGAAGAGCCGACGATGGCAACGTACTCGCCCGGCTGGATCGCAAAGCTCACGCCGTCGACGGCTTTGACGGTGGTATCGCCCATGACGTAGTGACGTCGGAGGGACTCGAGTTCGATGAGGGCGTTCATGAGGTCGGGGAGCGAGGCTGCTCGGCAGAGTAGCAAGGCCTGGGCCTACATGGGGACCAGAGTTTCGTACCACTTGACAGGGTACAGGGCCGGGGGCCTTGCCAGCCTGGCAGGAGGGCGTGCCAGCCTGACAATTACTTACACAGCTGGAGGACCCGTGCTCGAGGGCCAAGTTGCGTAGCCAGGCAGCAAGATTTCTGCGCGTGGGCCCGCGAGCGAACGCGCGGCGTCTCACCAGGCCGCGTGGGCTGAGGCGTCAGGGCGTAGCTCGCTGCTGGTAGGAGCGCGACATCCTGGTCGCTGGGGCTCAGGTACATGAAGAGGGACAGCTGCAGGTCCTCTTGCAGGGCCGCGTATTGCACGCGCAGGGTGGCCACATGGCGCGCTCGATCCGCAGGAGCGGCGCCCGGCGGCAGCCCGCGCTCATAGGCCTGGTGATAGCGCATCAGCTCGACATAGTACTGCAGGCCGATGGTGAGGTGGCGGCGCGCCTCTCGTTCAAATCCCAACAGCCCTCGCGTTTCCGAGTTGCGAACCAAAGGGTCATCGCCATCTCGATCGGAACGAGAATCGTAGTAGCCGCCTTCGGCGTGAGCGATTCCTCCGAGCAGCGCCCGCCTGGCGCTCATGCCGTAGACCGAGAGAGTCGGAAAGCTGGCCCTTCCACTCGTAGCGTCAAAGCCGCCAGGACTCTTCCAGTAGCCACGATAGCCGTAGAGAGCCAGCTCGGTACGTCCCACGCGCCGATAGACTCGCGCGGCGAATTCGTTGTCTTGAAACCAGCGATTCGGTTGCGCGTCCTCAAGGGGCGTCTCTCTGCCCACGATCGATTGCGAGAGTGGATCAAAACTGGAGAGTCGCCTGCGATCCGGATAGCGATCGGCGTCGAAGCGCGGTGTGCAGATCAGATCGAGATTGGCCAGGGAGTGAAAGAGCGAGAGCTTGAGGGCATCGGAAGGTGCCTTGAGATACTCGAGCTCGCGACCGATCAGGAAGGCGTTCCAATCCTTGGGAAACATGTCGTTGATGAAGAGCAGATCGCCGGTGCCCCAGGTGAGGACCTGTCTGCCGATCTTGAGATCCATCCATACCAGGGGTGAGGTCACAAGGTTGGCATCGCGCAGGTCGATGGCTCCGTCGCCGCTCTCCAGATCGATCGCGTGCGCGTCGAGAACTGGATCGAAGAGCAGGTCGGCGGTGAGAGAGATGGCCGTCGCCAGCGGCTCCCAGCTCTTTTCGCCGTGCACTTGCACACGTAGCTCGCCGAGAGAGGCGCGATTCTCGTGCCTGTCTTGCTGCACGCGCAGGCCAGCGCGCATATCGATGAAAGCGTTCCAAACCAAGGGCAGGGCCGACGGATCATCGTGGGTGTGTTGCGCGTGACTTTTGTCCTCGAGTCCCGCAGGCAGCTCCGGTTCGTCGTCGAGTCCCGCAGGCAGCTCCGGTTCGTCGTCGAGTCCCGCAGGCAGCTCCGGTTCGTCGTCGAGTCCCGCAGGCAGCTCCGGTTCGTCGTCGAGTCCCGCAGGCAGCTCCGGTTCGTCGACGGCGGGCGGCTTGCTAGACTCGCCGTCCGACTCGGTAGGCCGCTCGGCCTCGTCGCCAGGCTGCACAGCATTGGCTTCGCTCTCGGCGTCCTGCGTGGCCACCTGGGCTTGTGCCTTGGCCGGCGCGAGCCCGAGCACGAGCGCCAGAAGGAGCAAGAGTGTGAAAGCACCGAGTAGCGGTCGAAGCTGGCGAGACACTACTTGAGGTACTTCTGGGGAGCGCGGCGCAGGTAGCGCTCGGTGAAGAGTTTGTCGGGAAGACCGATGTCGTACTTCACATCGGAATACTCGACGGTGGTCTTGGTGCCGACATCCAGACTCTCCATCGTCGCTTTGGTGACGGTCTTGTAGCCCTGGATGGTGTCAACCGCGTCCACGGTCATGACACGGTAGAGCTTGCCCTTCTTGTCGTAGTACTCCACCTTGGTCGGCAGGAAGCTCTTGCGATGCACCCACATCTTGTACGAGG
>JAHEAK010000620.1 GCA_024642805.1 Kofleriaceae bacterium
AACTCGTCGTTTTGCTCAGGATCGAGAACCTCGAGCATGGCCGATGCTGGGTCACCCCGGGTGTCAGCGGCCATCTTATCGATCTCGTCGAGGACGAAGACCGGATTCATGGTGCCGGCGCGCTTGAGACCGTTGATGACGCGACCGGGCAGGGCGCCGACATAGGTGCGCCGGTGGCCGCGAATCTCGGAGTCGTCGCGCACGCCGCCTAGCGAGATGCGCACGTATTCGCGACCCAGGGCGCTGGCGATGCTTCGACCCAGGGAGGTCTTGCCGACGCCGGGAGGGCCAACCAGGCAGATGATCGGACCCTGCTTGTTGGGAGCCAACTTGCGAACCGCGATGAACTCGAGGATGCGCTTCTTGACGCTCTCGAGGCCAGCGTGATCTGCTTCGAGAATGGCGCGAGCAGCGGCGACGTCGAGGCTGTCGGTGCTCTCCTTGCCCCAGGGCAGCTCGAGGAGCCACTGCACGTAACCGTGGGCCACGTTGTACTCGGCGGTGCCAGGCGACATGTCGCTCATGCGGCGGAGTTGCTTCTTGGCGGCGGCGCGCGCCTCCTCGTGCATCTTGCTCTCGGCGACCTTCTCGCGCATCTCGGAGATTTCATTCTCGTCGTTGCCCTCGCCGAGCTCCTCCTGGATCGACTTCATGCGCTGGCGTAGCACCTGCTCGCGATGTTCGCGGGACTGTGGGTCCATGAACTCGCCCTTGAGGTCGGTGCGCAGCTTGAGAACATCTCTCATGCGCATCAGCGGGGTGAGAACTAGCTTGGCGCGCTCGGCAATGCTTGGCTCGGTCAGCAGCTTGAGGCGGAGCGCGCGATCGAGATCGAGGTGAGCGATGACCGTGTCGACGATTTCTGCGGGGTCATCGAGCTCTTGAATGCTCTCGACGGCGCCGTCGTTGTCTTCTTCGGCCGAGAGCACGTCGATGATGGCAGAGCGAACTTCCTCCGCCTTCGCAGCAACGACGTCCTTGTTCTCACTCGTCGAGTCGAAGGGGCTCGTGCGTACGACCATGAAGGGATCGCGCTCCATGAAGGCCGTGATGTTCACGCGATCAATGGCACGCACGACCACGGTGTAGCGATTGGGACCCTGCTTGTCGGCCTTGGCAATTTCAGCCAGAACGCCGACCTTCGCCAGGTCGTTTGGCGTTGGCTCGTCGATCTCCGGATCGAGCTGCGGAATGAGCACGAACTCGCCACTGTCTTTGAGGGCGGCCTCGATGGCGCCAGCACTTCGCTCGCGTCCGATTTCAATCGAAGTCACCACGCCCGGCAAGATCACGTCGAGGCGGGTGGCAATGGATGGGTACAGTTGTTCGTCGTCGCTCATGCTTTCTCTTTCCCCAATGACTCTACGAGCTTTGCGAGCAGTTCGCCGCTCTCCTCGCCATCAACTTTGGGGACATCGATGTGAACCGTCACAAAATGATCGCCGTATCCACCTTTGCCCGCTGAATTGGCCTTTCGGGCTCCCTTGTCCTTTAGCCGCAGTTTCTGGCCACTTGAGGTTCCGGCTGGAATTCGAACCTGGGCGAGGCCGGTGAGTGTGGGCACTTTGGCCACAGTTCCGAGCATCGCTTTATCAAAGGGAATCCGCAGGTCCGAGTACAGGTTTGCGCCGCGTTGCGTCAGCTCGGAACCGTCAGATGCCTTGATCTTGCGCTCTCGAGGCGGGGCTGGCTTTGCTGCCGGTCCACCTTGTGGAGTGCCCTGCGCGCCAAATGGCGAGCCGCCACCGAATGGCGAGCCGCCACCGAATGGCGAGCCGCCTCCGAATGGCGAGCCGCCACCAAATGGCGAGCCGCCACCGAATGGCGAGCCGCCCGTGAACTGAGTTTTGACTCGCGAGCCACGGCCGCCCATGCCACCCATGCCGCCGCCGAACATCTGCGCGAAAATCTCGCTCAAATCGCCCATCGGAATCGAGCCGCCCTGTTCCGCATTGTCGAAGGCGGCGCGGCGCTTGGGATCCGAGAGGATCTCATAGGCCGCGCTGATGTCCTTGAAGCGAGACTCCTTCTTCTTGTCTCCGCCGGTGCGATCCGGATGAAACTCTTTGGCCAGACGCCGGTAGGCTTTCTTGATCTCGGCGTCGCTACTCTTCTTGTCGACTCCGAGGGCTTTGTACGGATCCCTCATGGTGCGGGCATATTACGCAGCCTCGACGTCCGCCGTCGAAACCTGGAAGGCAATTGCGCCGTCATTTTCGACGGCAGTGATCTTGTCGCCAGGGTGAAAGCGCCCCGAGAGGATTTCGTTGGCGAGCGGATCGATGAGGTGGCGCTGAATGCTTCGCTTGAGGGGACGCGCGCCATAGACAGGGTCGTAGCCGAGCTTGGCGAGCAGGGCGGCAGCGCCGGGGTCCAGCTGCAGGCGGAGTCCGCGATCGCTCAGTAGTTCGGCGAAACGATCGACCTGGATTTGCACGATTTGGTCGAGCTGCACGCGATCCAGTGGTCGGAACTGGATGATCTCATCGATGCGATTGAGAAACTCTGGCCGGAATACGGTGCGCAGTTCGCTCTCGACCGCCTTTTCGATCTCGAGTTGATTGGCGTCCGTGCGCTCGAGCAAGAGCCGCGATCCGACGTTCGAGGTCATGATGATGACGGTGTTGTTGAAATTGACGGTTCGACCCTGGCTATCGGTCAAGCGACCGTCGTCGAGGACCTGCAGGAGGATGTTCCACACATCGGGATGGGCTTTCTCCATCTCGTCGAGGAGGACCACCGAGTAGGGCCGACGGCGCACCGCTTCACTGAGCTGGCCACCTTGGTCGTAACCGACGTAGCCGGGAGGGGCACCGACCAGGCGAGAGACCGAGTGCTTCTCCTGATACTCGCTCATGTCGATGCGCACCATGTTGGAGGCGTCATCGAAGAGGAAGTGGGCCAGGGCGCGAGCCAGCTCGGTCTTGCCGACACCAGTTGGGCCCAGGAAGAGGAAGGAACCGATCGGCCGATTGGGATCTTGTAGACCGGCACGTGATCGACGCACCGCTTGCGCCACCAGGGCCAGTGCTTCGTCTTGACCGACGACCCGCTCGCGCAGGCGATCTTCCATGTGGGTGAGTCGCTCGGTTTCTCCTTCGAGCATCTTTTCGACGGGGATGCCGGTCCAACGAGAAATCACGCTGGCGATGTCGTCATCGGTCACTTCCTCGCGAAGAAAGCCGCCACCCGCTCGATGCTTGTCGAGCTCGGCGGTGTCATGAGCGAGACTCTTGTCGTACTCGGGAATCTTGCCGAAGCGAAGCTCGGAGGCGCGAGCGAAGTCACCCTCGCGTTGCGCTCGCTCGGCTTCACTCTTGGCTTCTTCGGCCAGGGCCTGGATCTTGCGAATGCGCTCGATGAGGGTGCGCTCGGCCTGCCACTGAGCAGTCATGGTCTTGACCTGCTCGCTCAGATCGGCGATTTCCTTTTTCACCTCGGGGAGGCGCTCCTTGGAGCGTCTGCCACTCTCGCCTTTGAGAGCGGCCTTTTCGACCTCGAGGGTCTGAATGCGACGCTTGAGGTGATCGATGGGCGACGGCACGGACTCGATCTCCATCTTGAGTGCGGCGGCCGCTTCGTCGATGAGATCGATGGCCTTGTCTGGGAGTTGGCGATTGCTGATGTAGCGATGCGAGAGGCGCGCGGC
>JAHEAK010000621.1 GCA_024642805.1 Kofleriaceae bacterium
CCGGCGCAGGCCTGGAATCTCGGTCAGCGTCTGTTTGGCCTGCGTGGCGTGTGGAGCCTCATGCCCCTCTTCTTGCTGCAGGCGCTGCTTCTTTGCTGGCTTTGGCGTGTTGCACGAGAGCAAGCGGAGCGGAAGCCGGGCGAGGGCTGAGTCGCCGCGAAGGCGCTTCGCTTCGCTAGTCGATGACGATGCGCTTGAGATCCAGGCCACCCGGATACCAGTAGCTGGTCGCCTGGCCGTAGCCGTACACGCTCAGACCGACGGGGCCGTCGGCCTCGAGTTGGTGGTCGCCCGCGCTCCCCGAGCCAAGCTGCACGTGAGCAGCTTCAAACTCCGACGAGCCGATGGCTTGCCATCCGTTCACGGTCGACCCATCGACGCGCACATCGGTGCCGGCGCTGCGCACGATGGTGATGATGTTTTGCGCGTAGTTGGTCGGTGCATGAAAGAGATAGGAGCTGCGCCACTGCTCGATGGGGCTGGGCAGGTTCATCGAGGGATCGCCGGTGCCAACGATGGTCTCGGCGAGCATGTACTGCGCAACCACGATCTTGTGATCCGCGCTAATCACCAAGTCGAGATCCTGCGGGCCAATCTCCACGAAGTCACCGACCTCGCCGAGGCTGGTACCCACGCCTGGCAGCGCGGGCTCGAAGCTCAGGCTGGTGTTTGGAGCGGTGGCGATGACCCGTGTGATGAAGGGAGCCCGCTCAAAGCTGGCCGAGTAGGGCGCCGGAGCCACGTAGCGATTGCTGAGCGCCTTGACTGGAAAGATGCTCTCTTCCAGGTGATCGCAGGCGTCGTTCTGCACGGGGATGCGTGTGCAGAAATGCGCGCCGATGACCTGTACAGGTTTATCGGAGCGCACCTGGGTGCCGGTCAGATCCTCAGTGAAGTAGGTAGAGAGGTTGAAGTTGACCTCGCCAGGATCCGAGGCAAGTTGCATGACGTCGCCGCGATCCATGGTCAAGGTCTCCGTCACACCTGGTCGACCGAAAGGGCGGGCAAAGGCGCTCGGCGTGATGGTGACCTCAGTGTTGTCCTGGGTTGCCGTGATGGCGACGATACCCGGGTATGGGTTGCGATCCGGGTTGACCCAGGTCGGCCAGGTGGCCACCACATACTCGTTGCCGAGGGTGTTGGCGGGCAAGAGCAGCGACGCGTCGTTGCTATAGGACAGGGTGTCGCCCATGACGTAGTCGAGTGGGCTGAACTGATAGACCGTGACGGGCTGATCCGAGCGCAAGCGAAAGGCACCGCCAGCGCGCCCGCCCCCATAGGGCTGCGGAACCGTGCAGTACGCGCCCAGCACGCTGTTGCAGAACTGCATGACCGGATCGTAGGGCAGGCGCTTGACGCTAACCTCGTTGGCGGGGACTACGAGTTGTTCTGATATTCCGCTGCTGCCGCCCTCGAGAAGCAGGTGCGCAGGGCTGCCGCTGGTGTTGGAGATGATGATCGCAAAGTCCCAGTCGCCAAGGAGCCCATTGCCGGTAATGGTCGGGTAGTAGTCGCAGCCAATGTAGGATTGGCCGAGGGACTGCTGGGAGCACGCGCCAACGCAAGCGCCAATGGAGGGATCACAGGACATGCCCTGCACGGCGTCGCACTCCTGAAGCTCGTAGCCCATGCCGTCCTCCGTGCACACGCGAGCGGAGTTCTCACCCTCGCAGGTACCAAAGCCGGGGGTGCACAGCACGCAACCGAGATTCGGAACACACACCTCGTCACAGAGAGCGTCCTCGACCAGTTCGCCGTCTTGGCAGCGCAGCAAGGTGTTGCCATCGCATTGGGCTACGCCAGGCACACACTCGCCGGGCAGACCACCGTCACCATCGCCACCTGGACTGTCGGCCTTCGTATCGTGAGACGCGCAGGCGACAGGAAGCAGCGCCATGGTCAAGAGCGCGAGGACGATCGAATTTCGAGAGGAAGGCATTTGCGGGGTGGCCTATCCCGGGGCGGTTCGGGAAGAGCTCAGCGTAGAGAGAAGGGGCCCCGAGTAAGCCTGACAAGGCCCGCGCTGTCGAGGCCTTTTTGGGCATGGCGCATTTCGCCACCACTATCCACGCAGTTGGGCAGGCCACATGGGGATGTGCTCGCGCAGCACCTCCATGTTGTGCTCGAGCGGCAGGCTGGTGTCGAGGGCCAGATACTGCGAGGGCTCAAGCTCGGTCACCGCTTCCCAGCGATCCACGAAATCTTGAAAGATGTCTGCTCGGCCATCGCTCACGCCGCGCGCCTGCGCTCGTAGCGCCAGCCGCTGCAAGCAGGTCTTCTCATCGACCTTGCACTCCACGAAGGTGAAGGGAACCCCGCACTCATCGGCGAGCTCGCGGGCCAGGGTGCGGCTCCACATGGGTCGAAAGGAAGCATCGAGCACCACCGGTCGGCCCGATCGCACGACTTGCCGCGCGCGACGTATGACTTCCTTGTAGGTGGCTTCGGTAAAGGCGAGCGAATACATGCCGTCAAAGGCAGGTGCGTCGACGGGGCGGGTGGCGTCGATGCCAGCCAGATGTTTGCGGGTGCGATCCGCGCTCACGATGGCTGCGCTCATCTCACGACCGATGTGCCGAGCCACGGTGCTCTTGCCCGAAGCGATGATGCCGCCCACCGCCACAATGCGAGGGGACATCGCACTGCGCCGCTCCGAGGCCAGCGCCAATAGGAAGTGTCGACGGGCGTCCTCGTGCATCGCTTGCGCAAGCTCGGCGGAGCTGGTCTCGCTGGTGGCGACGAAGGCGGCGATTTTTCCGCGCACGAAGGCCCGATAGCTCTCGTAGAAATCGACCAGCGGATACATGTCAAAGTCGTTGCTCTCGCGGGCATAGCTGGCGAGCAGACTCTCGGCCAGATCCGAGCGTCCCTTGCGAGCCAGGTCCATGGCCAGAAAGACGATGTCGGCACAGACGTCAGCGATGCGAAACCGCTCGTTGAACTCGATGCAATCGAGAATGTCGATGCTGTGACTGTCGTGCAGGTAGACGTGCTCAAGGCGCAGATCGCCATGGCCTTCTCGCACCCGTCCTTGCAGCAATCGCTCTGCCAAGGCCACCTCGTGCCGATCCACGAAGGAGCGCTGCCAGTCGACCAGCTCTTTGCACTGCGCCGGGTTCAGATAGCGGGGCAAGAGCTCTCGAGTCTGTTCGAAGTTCTCCTCGATGTTGGTGCGAATGCAATCCGCGCCACCGTAGAGCGAAGCCTGTGCGGCCGGACCAAGCTCGTCGTGGAAGCGGGCCAACAGGCGGACCACGGCATCGAGATGCTCGTGGTCGAGTCGCCCCTCGTTGAGACGCACATCGGCGCGATCGGAGTCGGCCAGTCGGCGCATGTGAACGGCCCAGTCGACGACAGGACCCTCGCCGCCGAAGCTGTGTCGCCCGCCAGGCAAGCGGGTGATCGGAATAACCCCGTAATACACCGAGGGCGCCAGTCGACGATTCAGTTCCACCTCCGCGTCACAGGCCCGCCGACGTTTGTCGATGTCACTGAAGTCGAGGAAGCTGTAGACCACTGGCTTTTTGACTTTGAAGACCTCGGTGCCACGCAAGAACACCCACGAGATGTGCGTGTCGATGCGGTCGCAGCCGACTGCGAGATCTAGAGCGAGCTGTGGCATGGGCGCTGCCCAGATC